>JAEDMF010000085.1 GCA_016303175.1 Bacteroidales bacterium | reverse complement strand
CCCTTCCTTCGAGGGAAGACGGTCAGGGCGGACAGGGTTACAAACAGCATTATACCGAGCATAAGCTGAATTTTGACAATACCCTGAATTACTGGAACAGCTGGAAGAACCATAATTTCTCGGCAATGGCAGGTTTTTCCCTGTATGATTTCACCAGCTCTTCCGTAGGTGTGCTTGCCCAGGGTATGCTGGTGGATGACTTGAAGTGGAATAACCTCAGTGCAGTGTCGGACAAGAATTCTTTGAGCACATCATCCGGTTATACGGCCAAACGTACCTTGTCCGTATTCGGAAGATTGAATTACAATTATCAGAAGAAATACTACATTACCTTTACCGTCCGGGCTGACGGATCTTCCAACTTTGCCTCCAACCGCAAATGGGGTGCCTTCCCTTCCGTGGCCCTGCGCTGGAACCTTTCCTCGGAGAATTGGCTCAGGAATGCCTCCAACGTGGATGAACTGTCTTTGAAACTCAGTCTCGGGCGTTCCGGAAACGACGCCATAGCCAGTTATATGTCAACAGCCGCAATGAGTACAACCACCAGCGGTTATATCTTTGACGGCAAGCAGCCGGTGGCCTATTACCAGTCCCGTCTGGATTCTCCCGACCTTACCTGGGAGAAGACTGACCTGGTAAATCTCGGCCTGACGGGATCCTTCTGCAATTCCAGACTGAATTTCAATCTGGAAGCATATTATTCCAAGACGACCGACCTCCTGCTCTATGTCCAGACACCTCAGTCCACGGGTTATTCAAGCCGCCTGCAGAACATAGGTGCCACTTCCAATATGGGCGTGGAATTTTCCATCGAAAGCCGGAATATAGTCAAACGCAATTTCATCTGGACCACGTCTTTCACCATTTCCCACAATACCCAGAGGGTGGATGACATAGGTTCGGAAAACTACATTACCGCTTACGCTGCTCCGGAGACGGGCTATATGATGTACGGTTATGTCAAGGGTTACCCTCTGAATTCTCTGTGGGGCTTCCAGTACGCGGGCCCCTGGCGTTCGCAGGAAGAAGTTGAGCGCAACAAGTACACCAAGTCCAGGGCGACCAGGGTGAATACTTCCACCCTTGGCTATCCCACCTACGTGGATGTGAATCACGACGGTGTCCTCAATGCTGACGACCTGACTTATCTGGGCAATGCCGACCCCGTGGTATATGGCGGACTGCAGAATACCTTCAGAATCGGGAAACTGACCCTCGGAGTGTTCTTCGCATATTCCCTCGGAGGCAAGATATTCAACTTCTCTGAACTTTATATGGCAGGCTCCAGCCGGACCAACCAGTACCGCTATATGCTCAATGCCTGGCATCCCGTCAAGAATCCGGATTCCTGGTGGCCGAGGGCGGGCGTGAACGATGGCGCCGACCTGCACAGCGACCGTATCATCCACGATGCCTCCTACTTGAGGTTGAAGAGCGTTTCCCTATCCTATGATTTCAACATCAGAAAGTCAAAGGTACTTAGGGAAATTACCCTGTCCTGCTCAGGAGAGAACCTATATCTGTGGAAGAATTACAATGGTTTCGACCCTGATGTCTCAAACAGTTCCGACAAGGGCACTATCAGGCGTATGGACCTGGGAGCCTATCCCAAACCCAGGACTATAATCTTATCCGTTCAACTGAAATACTAAGCAGATGAAACATACTGTCATAAAGATATCCTTTCTGCTGGCTCTGCTGCCTATGGTTCTGTCCTGCCTTGACGAAAACGGCAATTCCGTTGTGAGGCCCGAAAACTTTTACCAGAATGTCGAGCAGTGCACAGCCGCTCTGAACGGTTGCTATATACCGCTCCGGTCCATCTATGGATTCACCTTCCTGATGGCCACCGAGGCCGTGACCGACCTTGCCTCAGCAAACAACTCCGCCCAATACGATGCCAAACTGATGATTAGCCCCGCCGGCTCGGGATGCGGTCCCACTATCTGGAAACAGTGCTACATCGGTGTGCGCAATGCCAACGCCTGTGTTTATGGCATCGAAAATTCTCCATTGAGCCAGAAAGAGCAGGCACCGCTTGTGGCCGAGGCCAAAATTCTGAGAGCATTCTACTATTATATTCTTACCAGCTTTTTCGGCGATGTTCCCTTTTACAGGGATTATATACGCACCGACGATGATTTGAAGAGGATAGCTGCTCTTCCGCGCATGGATGCAGCAGCTACAAGAGCGTCCCTCATAGACGAACTTGAACTTTGCGTGCCTGACCTTGACCAGAAAAGGACTTCTGAAATTGAAGGCAACAGGATGGGTGCACCGGTAGGTTGGATGCTCATTGCGAAGATGGCAATGTGGAACAAGGAATGGAATACTGCTCTTTCCTCCCTTTCCCACCTGGATGAAATATACGGAAACTTGAGCCGATACCCTCTTGAGGATTTGTGGTTCAGCAGGAAGAATACTCCGGAGTCAATCTTTGAAATCCAACATGAGTACGAACCCGGAGGCATTGACTATACTTCCAATTGCGCCTGTGCCCTTATGCCGTACCCGAGGACAGCGGGGACCTATATATACAATAATGTGGATATCCCCGAACTGGGCAAGGAGGCAACCTGCTGGAGCCCGGTGAGGCCAACGGTCTATATGCGCAATACGGTAATGCCTGCCAATGTCCAGGATAACAGGCGTGATATGAATATGGTGTCATCCTGGAACAACCACAACTTCACCAATACCTGGATGGGCCCCAAATTCTGGTGTTTCGGAATGATAGGCACCAGGGACTCCAACAATTATCCGGTATTCAGGTATGCCGACGCCGTACTTATGTCTGCTGAATGTTATTGCGAAACGGGAGAATACCAGAAAGCCATAGACAAATACGATGAAGTGCGTGCCCGTGCCGGAGCCAGTCCTTACGGAGCCTTCAAATCCTATCTCAGGCTGCTTGAAGAAATACGGAAGGAAAGGGGCAGGGAGCTTTTCGGCGAGTTCCAGCGCAAATTCGATATGGTCAGGTGGGGCGTGTGGTACCAGAATACCTTGCTTTACAATTCATATAATCTTGTGCAGGAAAACATCAAGCCCTGCCACGAATACTATCCCATCCCTGATGAACAGGTGCGCGCTTCCGGCGGTGCCCTGGATAATGATGAATACGAAAAATACGGTTTGTAAGATGAAACTGAAACATATAGGAATAATATTGCTTTCCGTCCTGCCTCTTTTTGTGCTGTCCTGCCGGAAAAAGGCGGAATTCGAAAAACCTTTGGGCCTGATGTCCCGCCTGGTGAAACTGTCTTCATCTGCCGGGGATACTCCGGTAATTGTGTACAGCAATACTGATTGGGAGGCCGCCCTTACAGATAAAGTCACCTGGGCAGGTCTGGACAGGCTTTCCGGTACGGGATGCAGAGAGGTTCGTTTCCGGTACAGTGAAAATTACGGCAGGGCAAGGAAAGTCGGAATAGCCTTTGCAGCCGGAGCCGTGAAGGATACGGTTTATATGGTGCAGGCGGCAGGCCAGGCCAATCCGGTGCTGCAATTCGTCACTTCTTCCGTATCTGTATCCCCGGCGGGGGACAGGCTGGAATTGGCTCTCAATACCAATCTTGTATATGATATCAAGGATGCAGTCCCCCAGCTGCGCTATCCTGAAGGTGGTCCGGATGGCTGGCTCACCGTGGAGTCCGTTGCTTTGGACAAGGTGATAGTCAATGCAGTATCCAATTCTTCAGGAGCCGGGCGGACGGCAGATCTCGTACTCATCCATACCGACGGTGAGGGAGATGCTATGTCAACTTGGGTAACAATTACTCAGCCGGCATTGTGAAGATTATGAAAAAGAACATGAAAATCGTTGACATGATGAAAAAGACATCGGGTTTTGCTTTGGTCGTACTTGCTTTTACCACTTCGTGCAGCCTGTTTGACGATGCGCAATACAAGGAATTGGATGAACTCGGGCTGAAGCAGAAGCAGATTACGGTTTCTCGGGACGAGGGAAGTTCAAGCGTGGATCTTTTTTGCAACAAACATTGCGACATATCCCTGCTGGACAGCTGTGACTGGCTGAAACTTCTGGACGATGCCGCCCAGGCAGACAAAAAGGTGCGTTTTGCATACATGTACAATGATTCCTATCCGCGTATGACCCGCATACTTTTTGCTACCGCCACCCGCAAGGATACCCTGACAGTGCTCCAGGAGGGGCTCCTCGAAGAAAGCTTCGTACTCAAGAACTCAAGCGTTGTGGTAGCTGAGGAAGGAGGAGAAACACGTATTCCCATAGTCCTTAAGTCTGACAACAGGGTATTGTCATTCGAGGTCAAATATCTCAACGGAGATGCCTGGGTGACCTCTTGTGACCTCAGTGGCGAAACACTTTCAATAAGAACTGAGGCAAATGGCGGCAATGAAATGAGACGTGCACGCATTTTCGTCAGATGGACAGACGGCTGGGGTGAAACAGTGACCAGAATCCTCCAGATAGCCCAGTCATCCGCTTCAGGCGGGGCATCCATACAAATCAGCTTTGAACAGCTCCGTACTCTTGCTTCCACGACTCCATCCACGATTGTGGAACCTTATGCTCTTACCGCCTATGTTGTGGGTACCCGCAATGGCAATGCCGGTGAATGTTTTATGGAGGAGATGGGCTATATAGACTATGACAGCAACGAAACCACAGTTTATATTGAAAGTCTGGACGGTAGATACGGTTTTAGACTGACTACCCTGTCTCCTGAGGACAATCTCTTCGAGCAGAACGCAAAGGTTACCATTCTTTTGGAAGGGGCCTCTCTGAAAAAGAGTGAGAATCCCGAAAGATATGAGATTCTGGACGTTACCTCCCCGATGATCATTTCTTCAGAACAGATGGAAGCTTCGGATATTCCCTCCAAGGCGTTGTATATGAATGAGTTGCAGGACAGCGACATATATACCAGAGTGTGTCTGAGGGATTGTGAAATCCCGGTGAGGAAGGGCTGTCTTACCCCGGTCAATGAAGGTTATACCATGCTTTTCGGTGCAGACAAATTCGCCAAGTATCCCATTCTGATAAGGGACATCAGGGGGTCTTCCATGTATATGTTCACCAACATGACCTGTTCCTACAGGCGTACAGGGGAGATGCTTCCTTACGGCAGCGGCAGTATAAGCGGAATACTTGTCCACGAGAAATACAGACCCTTCAACGACAATGACGCCCCTGACGAGGCTGGTTGCGGCAATATAGGCCGTTATCAGATAAGGCATCTGTCAAAAGAGGATATAGCCTTGGATCCGTCTTCCGAAAACGGTTTCTCAGCCCTGCTGACTGAGTACAGATATATGAAACACCCCGGCGAGGTCAATCCTGAAGGATACATATATCCCACTTACGGAAACAACGGCTGGTTCACCCATACGAGGGAGTCTTACTGGTACACCAAAAACGGCTTTCATACAAAGTGCTGGCCCAATTATGACCATTCTTATCTGGGACCTTGCGGCAGCAGCAACAAGGGGAACATCAACGGTCTGGGCATCATACTTGAGGACGGGAGCAACTACGGCCTTACTGACCCGGAGACCAATTCGGACGGAAAGGGGCGGACTTCATCTGTGGCGGCCGCACCGTCCTGGACAAGTACCCAATGGTACAAGAGGCCTTCCGGCCAGTATGAAGCCTGGCTTGTCAATTTTTCCACCAAAGGCATACACACGGACTGCATATCGATGCAACTCAGTATGATGAACATCCAGCAGACCGACGGCAAAGCCCTGTCTCCCAGATATTGGAAAGCCCAGTGGTCTCTTGAGCCGGATATGGACAATGCATCTGTATGGACGGACATAGAAGATGTATTCACCGTGCCGGACATAGTTTATTTTGCCAATACCCTGCTCAGCCAGTGTACGGGCCACAAACAGATGAACTTCGCTCTTCCTGCGGAAATACTGGACAAGGACAATGTCTATATCCGGATTTTCCCGGCCAATGACAAGGGGTCTGACGGCTACGGCTACGACAATGTGAAGTTCGTGGCCGGTACATCCCAGAACAACATTAATTATTTTGCAATCAGATATAACAAATAATACTGTAGAACATGAAACACAAACATTCTCTGCTGCTTGCAATTGCAGCTATGTCCGCAGTCTTCTCCTGCAGCAAGGAGCAGACGCCCTCTACACCGGACGGGAATCCGGAGCTCCCCTACAAGGGGGTCAGTGTGGATTTTACCACGGTTTTCACCAAAACTTCTCTCGGTGAGCCTCAGGGGAACACCATCCCTGTACTCTGGGAGGAAGGAGACAAAATCAACATTATGGGTTATTATATGGACGGCGACGAGGAAAAGCAGTTCTCAGTTGAGGCTGACTCTCCGGAATCCGGGGCATCAGTCACCTTTACTGCCGTCGTGCCCGAAAATGCTGTTGACATTTATGCCGTATATCCCGCAAGGGCCTGCTCAGCCTTGACAAAGGATGACCTGGGCAATGTGACCGTGCCGGTTACCATAAATCAGTCAGCCTACACCACATCATTCAAGGATGCCCATTTCTGTGTGGCCAAAACTACCCTCGCAGAAAAGTCATTCACATTCAAGAATGTGGCTTCAATCATTGAGTTTGAGATTGAGGATGCCAGCACCTTTGCCAAACTGGAATACCTCCAGATGCTGGCTCTTGATTTCCAGATGATCAGAGGCGTGCAGCCTGTGTCGTTTGCCGCTGACGGTTCATTGCAGCTGGGCACTCCGACAGAAGCCAGCGATGTGCTCGATATGAACAAGAACAAGCTCTCTGCCGGCAAACATTATGTTTCAGTGCTGCCCGCCAATTACACCAAGGGTTTTGCCATCAACCTGAATTATTATGACAATCCTGCCTGCATGTACAGGAAGGCAGCCGATTTGAGTACACCCAAGATTATCGGTCTGGGCAAACTCGACGCCAAGTATCAGGGCGATTTCTATGTGACCGTGGATGGAGCAGGCGAGAAGACCGGCCGCGATTGGGCCAATGCCATGGGCCGGGACGAGTTTGTAGCTGCTCTGGCCAAGAGGTCTGAAGGCAAAAGTTATATGTCCATTGACAGGTACCTCCACGTGTGGTCTCTAAAAGGCAGCACCTTCCACCTTGGAGCCGGCACCTACGTGCTTGGGGATAAAGCCAGCAATGGTCTGGAGGTAAGCTTCTACGGCGGTCGCGGCACAAGCTACTGCACTATCAATATCCTGGGAGGTTATCCCGCAGCAGGCGGCGGTGATAGGGATGTGAAAAACAATGTCACCAAATT
>JAEDMF010000084.1 GCA_016303175.1 Bacteroidales bacterium | reverse complement strand
GTGTATTCGGCAATGGCGATTACGGACCAGTTGAAGCCGAAGTTGAATTTCGATATCGACAAGTTGTACTTCATCGGCCTGCTCAACTATAATCAGTTCCCGGATAGTGACCGGGCCATTACTCAAGTAGGCTTCTTCACAAAGGGGGATTACCTACCGGTATGCGAAGATTATTTGCAGATTTTTGTGGAATTGCGTAAATTGCCTATTTGAAAGTCTTGAACTATATGATAATCGAATAATTTATGGGTGAGTGCGGCAGTAGGGATTGCGATATCAGTCTTGCGGGAAAGACAGTGCTGGTAACCGGGGCAGCCGGTTTTATCGGGGCGGCTTTGATTCAGCGCATTTTTGCCTCTATAGCCTCTGATTCAGTTCAGTGTATCTTTGCGTCTGATGTGTCTGTTGATTCTAATGTTTCTGTTGATTCTGATGAGTCTGATGCATCGGTTTCGTGTGGAGGGACTCTGCGTGTTGTGGGTTTTGATAATCTGAGCCCATATTACGATGTGGAACTCAAGCGGGCCCGTCTGCGTAGCATTGAGCAGGTCGCTACCAAGTGTGGGGCGGTGGTTGCTCCCTCCGTGCCTGATGCACCGCTCACTGCTGAGGCTGATGCTCAGTATCCTGTGCCTGATGCATTGCTCACTGCTGAGGCTGATGCCCAGTATCCTCCCGTGCCTGATGCACCGTCCACCCCTGAGACTCTTTATCCCTCTGCGGCTGAATGGGTGTTCATAGAGGGAGACATTGCCCGGCGCGAAGAACTTGAGCAGGTTTTCAGGAAGTATCGACCTGCAATTGTTGTCAATCTTGCGGCCCAAGCCGGTGTAAGGCAATCCATTTCAGATCCGGACTCCTGTTTCAGAAGCAATACGATAGGTTTTTACAATGTTCTCGAGCTTTGCCGTCATTATGGCGTAGAACATTTGGTATATGCCTCATCGTCATCTGTTTATGGCTCTCCTTCCGGCGCTTCCCCCTATTCTGTTGAGGACCGCACAGACAGTCCTGTGTCCTTGTATGCCGCAACCAAGAAGGGCAATGAGTTGATGGCTTTTGCTTATTCCAAGTTGTACGGCATTCCTTCTACTGGTCTGCGTTTTTTCACGGTTTATGGCCCCGCCGGACGCCCTGATATGGCATACTTTTCTTTTGCTGAAACGTGGCGTCGCGGTGGCAAGGTTCGTGTTTTCAATTATGGACGCCTCAGCCGTGACTTTACCTATATTGACGATATTGCCGAAGGTGTCCTGCGCGTGCTTTGCCACCCTCCGCAACTGCACATCGGTGAGGATGGACTTCCGCTTGCTCCTGCACGCCTGTATAATATAGGTAACGGCAGGCCCGTGCAGATGATGGACTTTCTTTCCGTGCTGTCCTCTGAATTGGTCGGGGTCGGTGTGCTTCCGCACGATTTCAGTCTCGAAGCCCATTGCGAGTTTGTGCCTATGCAGCCCGGGGATGTGTTGCGCACTTGTGCTGACACTGCGCCTTTGGAGCGCGATTTTGCCTTCCGCCCGCAGACTGACCTCCGCTCAGGACTTAGTGCCTTTGCGCGTTGGTACGCAGGTTATTGTATTGATAATAAATGATTTGTATAGATATGAAAATTGCACCAAGGACTTGGATTATTGTCATTTTTTGCCTTATTGCCGCGTATTTCTTCGGCTATGGCATTGGAAAGTTCATTGCAAATGTGACGTTTTCTATGAAGGAGAAGAAACAGGAAAAGTCGGGGTATATCGGCCCTCAGGAAGTTGTGGTGGAAGATGGGGTTATGACTCCGGAAATTATGCTTGCTCTGGGGCGTCTGGGTGACCCGCAATTGTCTCCAGACGGGAGCAAAATTCTTTATGGGGTGAGCTACAATAGTTTGGAGCAGAACCGAAGTTGTCGCAATTTGTACATTTGCGATTCCGACGGGGGCAATGTCCACCAGCTCAGTCATTCCTCTCATAGTATCTCCAATGCACGTTGGAGCCTTGATGGGAAAAGCATTCTCTTCCTTATGGGTGGTCAGATGCATAGGGCTGCAATCAAGGGTAATAAACTTGGTAAAGCAAAGAAAATCAGTGATGTAGAGAACGGCATAGGGGAGTTCAAACTCTCTCCCGACGGAACGTCTGTGCTTCTCACTTCTACTGTCAGGAATAGGAAATTGCTCTGTCCCAAGGATGTGGATGCGCGTTTGGACAAAGCTGGAGCGTATATCACGGAGGATTTGATGTATCGCCATTGGGACCATTGGACGGAGATGGTGCCAAGAACCTATGTGGCTGATTTGAAGGAGGATGGCGTGCTTGGTGAAATCAGGGATATTCTAGGGGATGAGCCGTATGAACTGCCTATGGAGCCATTCGGGGGTATTGAGCAGTTGAATTGGTCACCGGATGGGCGCTATGTGGTGTATTCGTGCCGGAAGAAGATGGGAAAGGAGTATGCGTTCAGCACAAATGCCGGCATTTATGTTTATGATGTGCAAAGCGGCGAGACTGTTCCGGTGAAGACAGATGGTGGTTATGACACGGAACCGGTGTGGAGTTCGGACGGGAGGCACATTGCGTGGGTAAGTATGGCCCGCGATGGTTATGAGGCTGATGCCCAGCGTATTATGGTGGCTCAGGTATTGTGCCGGGACAAGTTCTTGTCTGATGATGTTGCCTGCTCGGTTGCTGGCTCTGGTGCTGATGCCTGCTCGGTTGCTGGCTCTGGTGCTGATGGTCGTGTCAATACTGTTCTGGAAATAGGCAAGACATTCGAGGTGGCTGCTTCGCTCGATAGGGATAAAACTGCATTGCGCTGGACTCCCGACGGGAGGGCCATTATTTTTGCCGCTCTTGACAATGGAGTTCAGAAACTTTTTTGTGCTGGTCTTGACGGCAGTCTTGTTCAACTCACTGCTGATGATGAGGCGTATGATTTTGACAGTCCCTTCGCTGTTGTTGCTGCCTCTGCTGCCTCTGCTGCCTCTGCTGCCTCTGCTGCCTCTGCTACCTCTGCAGCTTCTGCAGTAAAGGATCTTGTTCTGTACGCCAGCAACCAGAGCCTCAATCGTCCTGTTGAGCTTATCCGCCTTGTCGCTGCGGAGAATGGTTTCCGTTGGGAACAACTGACACACATCAACGATGACATCTTCGCCAAGCTTGCCGAGCCTTCATCAGAGAGCGTATGGCTGCGTACCGTCGATGGCAAGCAGATGCATTGCTGGGTGATGTATCCTCCCGAGTTTGACCCTTCCCGCAAGTACCCCGCCATCGAAATTGTGCTTGGAGGCCCCCAGGGTACCAACAGCCAGCATTGGAGTTACCGCTGGTGCTACCGTCTTATGGCCCAGCAGGGCTATATAGTGATTATGCCTAACCGCCGCGGCACAACAGCTTTCGGCCAGGAATGGAAGGAGCAGATCAGCGGTGATTACAGTGGTTTGAATATGCAGGATTATCTTACTGCCGGCCGCTATATCAAATCTCAGCCTTATGTGGATAAACTGGCGTGTGCCGGAGCATCATACGGCGGTTACTCTGTATATATGCTTGAGGGCATGAACGAAGATAATCTGTACGACTGCTTTATTGCTCACGCAGGAATATTCAGCGAAAAACAGATGTGGTTCACTACTGAGGAGATGTGGTTTGCCAATTGGGATGGCGGCGGCCTAACTGAGTATGCTTATAAGCCCGGTCAAGTGGGCCCGGCAGGAGATGGAGTGACTTTCGGAGGAATGCAGCAGGCAGGTGCTCCGTATTCAACAACGCGAAAGGCTCTTCATCATTACGCTAGCGACCCTTCCTGCAATGTAACCAAGTGGCATACACCGATTTTGTGCATCCACGGAATGATGGATTTTCGTATTCCCTATGAACAGGGTATGGCTGCCTTCAATGCCGCCCAGATGATGGGGGTGCCTTCCAAGTTGGTGGTGTTTCCCGAGGAAAACCATTGGGTGCTACAGCCTCAGAATTCTCTCCTTTGGCATAAGGAATTTTTCGCTTGGCTTGACCGTTGGGTGAGATAACGTTAATCTGCGTTCTATGTAAATCGTCAGGACTAGCTTGGGACGCAATGACTTTGTTCCCAATGTGAACCGTCAGGACTAGCTTGGAACGCAATGACTTTGTTCCCGTGCAAATCGTTTGGAACACCTCGTCGCTGTAAGTAGCTGATAATCAATGGTAGGGTGTTCCCGATGAACTGTTTTTACGTTCATCGGGAACAGCAATCCTCATTCTACGGCCCTGTAGGGCATATCGGTGTTCCAGATAATTTGCACGAGGTGCCAGAGCGGCTTTTGCGGGGATGTGCGATGGTCTATTGCAAATCAGTGATCCTGATGCTTGGCCGGAGGGAAGCAAGGACGGAAAGCGGCGTGACGATTATTCCTCGACGGAACGGAGTTTGGCGTAGTCGCGCCATTTGGCAATGAGCGTGGCCATATCTGAGGGGAGGGGAGCCTCAAAAAGCAGGTGCTTGCGGCTCAAGGGATGCTCGAAACCCAGAGATGCGGCGTGGAGTGCCTGTCTCGGGCATATCTTGAAGCAGTTCTCTATGAACTGGCGATATTTGGCATAGATAGTTCCCTTATTGATAGTGGTGCCTCCATAGCGCTCGTCGCCGAAGAGGGGATGTCCTATGCTGCTCATATGCACCCTTATCTGGTGGGTGCGCCCGGTTTCCAGCCTGCATTCCACCACGGTGATGAAGCCCATGCGCTCGAGTACTTTATAGTGAGTAATAGCAGTCTTGCCCTCCTCCCTGTTGTCCAAGGCCTTGAATTTCAGCCTGTCAGAGGGATCACGTCCTATGTTGCTATCCACCGTGCCTTCGTCTTCTTCGATGTTTCCCCATACCACGGCGATGTACCTGCGCTCAATGCTGTGCACGAAGAATTGCTTTGAAAGCCCCATCTGGGCTTCGTCGCTTTTGGATATGGCTAGCAAACCGGAGGTGTCCTTGTCAATTCTGTGCACCAGCATACCCATACGGCCGTCTCCGTCCTTGACATCCTCACGTAGGCCCAGATGCCATGCAAGGGCGTTGACAAGGGTGCCTTCGTAGTGACCGTGGCCCGGATGCACTACCATTCCTGCGGGTTTGTTGACTACCATCAGATCGTCATCCTCATAGGCGATGTTCAGGGGAATGTTCTGGGGCTTAATTTCGGTGCCACGCCTCTGG
This sequence comes from Bacteroidales bacterium, assembly GCA_016303175.1. Taxonomy (GTDB): domain Bacteria; phylum Bacteroidota; class Bacteroidia; order Bacteroidales; family UBA932; genus Cryptobacteroides. The sequence goes on along the minus strand of JAEDMF010000084.1, from coordinate 2,263 downwards.
TAGGGCATAACGAAGGTGATGACGTCACCAGGGCGGACGATGTAGTTGGCTTTCACCGTCTTGTCGGCCACGCGCACGAATTCAGCCTTGATGGCGAGTTGGATTCGGTTGCGTGAGGTGTATTCCATCTGCCCCGTCAGGTATTTGTCAATACGCACGGGTGCCTGACCGGGGTCCACAACATAGCGGTAGTGCTCGAACATTTCCTGTTCATTGGCATCGCTCTCCTCAATGTCCTGGTCTTCGGTGCTTTTGTCGTTGGGTTCTACTTCTCTGCCGTTGCCCCATTCAGGTGCGCCTTTGATATCCAGTTCTGCCTTCATTATTATAGGAATATTAAAAAAATACCCTGCTTTAGATATGGATAAGATTTTCGAGAACAGATTGATTTTTGAAGAGGGAGTTTAGTGGTGCTAAATGACCGATGAGAAAAGCAATATGTACCGGAAAGATTATTCATAGATGATACCGAACTCTGCTTTATGCGGCTTTGTGACTGTTCCCGGCTCACAACTCGGCTTCTTCTGCCAATTCTGCCGCCTTCTTTTTCAGGCTTTCGATTGAAGGTACCTTTGACTCGTCGAGGGTGAGGTAAAATGTGACATTGCGCCCCATCGTGCATATTTCGAAGGGTTCCGGACTCTGACGGTAAACAACTGCGCTGATGCTGTCCTGGTAGTTGCGCACTTCCCTGTCAAATACTATGCGTCCCACATTGAGTGATGACTCGTGCACTTTTTCCACGGCCCTGCGGTATTTGCAACCATATAACACGGGGACAGCCGTCGTGTTTTCTTGTCTGTTCAATCCCAGCACCAAGTCTATCCTGGAGCCGCTGCTAATCATTTCTCCTGCGGCTATCTCGCTCCCGTTGTACAACTGGCTGAGCACGTTGTTCGTAGCTATGTCGTTAATATAGTTGAGCCGCCCTACTTCAAGTCCGTGTGAGCTCATATCTGCAAGGGCACTGCGCAGTGAGTAGCCTATCAGGTTGGGCATTGCTGTCATTTTCGGATTTCTTGCATTGATTGTCAGGATAATGCGTCTGCCTTCCTTGACCGATGTTCCCGCTGCGGGATTCTGTTTGACTATGCTGCCCCTCTTGATGTTGCGTACATAAATGGAGTCAGTCACGTCGATGCGCATCTTGTATTTTTTTGCTTCTTGGGATGCCTGGACCACACTCATTCCGGTGAGGTCAGGCACAGAGAGTTTCTCCCCGTGGTGGGTTATTTGGCGCATCAGTATGCTGGATATCCCGGCCAGCGCTGCCACCACTATTATAGAAAGCAGAATGTTCTTGACTGCCCAGTTGGAAAATATCTTTTTGAATTTCATAAATTGATGCAGATTTTAATAATCCCCTCAATTAAGGTGCCTATACCCAACAGTACCACTATTCCGCCGGTGATGCGGTTTATCCAGACTACTGTGCTGATTTTGAAGCGCTTACGGCATTTGTTCAACAGGAAGGTGACTCCTGCCCAATATAAGACGCTCCCGCAGGCTATACCAAGTATGACGGGTAGTATGGACCAGTCTTTGCCCTGACTTTCGCCTATGCCGAAAAAGGCCATCAGAGCGAACATCACTGCTATCGCGCCGGGATTTGTCAGTCCCATTACTATGGCTGATGCGAAATCTTTGAGGGATACGGTGTCATTATGCACCTTCTGGTCATCCTCCATTGCGCCGTCCTCAGGCCTGGCTTTGCGGAAGGGATTTGCGAAGGCCATGGATAGGCCGAGGGCCATTATGACCAGGCCGCCTCCTATGAAAATGGGAATGTAGTTGCCCTGGATGAAGTCCTGCACATAAGCGAGGGCAAACACCGCGATGATTGCAAAGAGCGTGTCCACTATTGTGGAGCCGAGACTGGTCACGAAACCAGATTTGAAGCCCTTGCTTATTGTCTTCTGGATGACAAAAATGGCTATGGGACCTATGGGCATAGATGCCGCCATTCCTACTATCATCGCTTTTATGAAGTCAATAAACATTCTCTTGTGAAAAAAAATTGGGCAGACCTTGAGGCACTCTTGTTCCGTCGCAATATCTCGGCAAAGATAGTATTTTTTCTACCCTCGTGCAAATCTATAGGTTTGCAGGAAGCCCGGCGGCTACCCTGACTTTCGTCACATTTGCCAAACCTGGCGGCATTTCGCCTGATGAAAACCCTGGAATTTTGATAAAAAAAAGCAAAAGACATAAGATTTAACAAAATCTTCATCTCACTGTTGATTGGGACGAATGATTACCTTAT
>JAEDMF010000083.1 GCA_016303175.1 Bacteroidales bacterium | reverse complement strand
ACGGCGTGTCCCCCGTACAGGTCCAGATATTCCTGACCCTTGTCGTCCCACACCCTACATCCGGATGCGCGCACGGGAGTCACGTCAAACAATGAATATACATCAAAAAGTTCCATATCAGAATGCGGATGCTTTGAGTTTGAGTCCGGTCTTCTCGTCCAGGCCGAACATCAGGTTCATATTCTGCAGTGCCTGACCGCTGGCTCCCTTGAGCAGATTGTCGATGATGCTGCTTATGACGAGTTTGGAGCCATGTTTTTCGACGTGTACGAGGCATTTGTTGGTATTGACGACCTGTTTCAGGTCTAAAGCCTTGTCACAGACGAAGGTGAAGGCGGCATCTTTGTAAAAGTCCTTGTAGAGGGCTGAAATTTCCGCCTCATCCAGCTCGCAGGCAGTTACGACAGAGGCGAAGATGCCTCTTGCGAAGTCCCCCCTGAAGGGCACAAAGTCGAGTTCCCCAACCGGGGTGCCCTGCAGTAGCGACAGATTGCGTCCAATTTCTATAAGATGCTGGTGTTCAAACACCTTATATGTGGAAACATTATTGTTACGCCAACTGAAATGAGTAGTGGCCCCGGGTTTTACGCCTGCTCCTGTCGAACCTGTGATGGCATTTATGCTGACTTCGCCGCGCAGCAGGCCGGCCTTGGCAAGGGGCAGCAAAGCCAATTGGATGGCGGTGGCGAAACATCCGGGATTCGCCAACTTTACAGCCTTGCATATTTTGTCTTTCTGCCACTCGGGCAAGCCATATACATAACCCTCGCTTTCGTTGCGGTAATCCTGAGCCAGGTCTATCACTTTGAGTCCCTCGGGACAGGGGTTTTCCTCCCAGAAAGCCGCGCTTTTGCCGTGGGCCCCACACAGGAAGACCACATCCACAGCCCCCAAATCAAAGTCCGAGTCAAAACGCTTGTCCGTCTCCCCGAACAAGCCCTCGTGCACCTCCCACAAAAAGGCTCCGGCGTTGCTTTGGGAATGGACAAAGACCAACTCCACTTCGGGATGGTTTACAAGCAGCCTAAGCAATTCTCCTGCGGTGTAGCCCGCTCCGCCTATGATTCCTGCCTTAATCATTATATAAGTTCGTCTTTGTGATTGAGATAATACGCGCGCAAAGGTGTGGACATCAGTTTGATGAAGCCCTTGGCCTCATCGGAAGTCCAGCCTTTGGCACCTTCGCCGTACTCGCCCAACTTGTTCTTTACCAAATCATTGGGAGAATCCACACCTATGGTGGAATAAGAATAGGGACGCAATTCTAAAGTAGCCGTGCCCGTCACGTTGCGCTGGCTGGACTCGAGCATGGCCTCGATATCCCGCATCACGGGCTCCAGATACTGGCTCTCGTGCAGGAACATACCATACCAGGTCCCAACCTGATCCTTCCAGTACTGCTGCCACTTGCTGAGAGTATATTTCTCAAGGAAGCGATGTGCTGCAATGATGAGTATGGGTGCGGCAGCTTCGAAACCGACGCGTCCCTTTATACCTATAATAGTATCTCCGACGTGCATGTCACGGCCTATTCCGTATGCTGCTCCTATCTTCTCTACAGCCTGTATGGCCTCTATTTTATCGTCATAATGCACTCCGTTCACCGAGCAGAGCTCGCCCTTCTCGAATCCGAGGGCAAGTGTCTCGCTCCCCTGCTTCTCCACCTGTTTGAGATAGGCGCTCTCGGGCAGACCCTGCGTTGAATCAAGGATTTCGCCACCGCAGATGGACGTGCCCCAGAGGCCTACATTATACGAGTATTTAAGTTTGGTAAAGTCAGCATGGAAGCCGTTGGCATTCAGATAATCCACCTCTTCCTTACGGCTGAGGTTGCTGTCTCGTGTAAGGGTGATGATTTCCATATCGGGACACATCACCAGAAAGGTCATATCGAAGCGTACCTGGTCGTTGCCGGCGCCGGTGGAGCCGTGAGCAATGGCGCTGGCGCCAATCTCGCGGGCATAGCGGGCTATGGCAATACCCTGGAAAATACGCTCAGATGACACGGAGATAGGGTAAGTGCCATTGCGCAGCACGTTGCCGTATACCATATATTTGAGACTCTTGCTGTAATATTCCCTTGTGACGTCAATGGTAACATATTTGGTGGCGCCCAACTTATAGGCATTTTCCTCATTGGTTTTGAGTTGCTCGGGGCTGAAACCACCCGTATTGGCGCAGACGGCATGAACTTCATAGCCCTTTTCCTTTGCAAGGTACATCACCGTATAGGAAGTGTCCAGCCCACCGCTGAACGCAACAACAACTTTCTTCTTTTCCATATTTCTATATTTTTAAAATCAACTCAAGTGAGCAAGCTGTCAGGCAATTGATTTCCAACGCACCGACCCGGCCTGCAAAATAGGATGCACACCACTACAGAACGTGGTCCTTGGGGTCATACAACAGGCCCGTGCAGATACACATTTTATAGTCGTGGCTCTTCAAAATTTCAAAGTGGCGGCAGGCCTCGCAGCCTTTCCAGAACTCGGGGTCGGTGGTAAGTTCAGAAAAAGGAACAGGCCTGAAACCCAATTCATAATTCATTTTCATCACGGCCGCCCCGGTGGTAATGGAGAAAATCTTGGCATCAGGGAAAAGTTCGCGGGAGAGGTCGAAAATACGTTCCTTTATACGCTTGGCTATACCCATTCCGCGGAACTTGTGGGCCACTATAAGACCGGAGTTTGCCACGAAACTCTTTCCACCCCAGGACTCTATGTAGCTGAATCCGGCAAAGTCGCCCTCCTCGGTTACGGCTATGACGGCCTTTCCGGCAATCATTTTCTCAGACACATATTCCGGGGTACGGCGTGCGATGCCGGTCTTGCGTTCCTGGGATGAGATGTACATTTCATCACAAATTTCGGAAGCATATCGGGTGTCCTTGGCCGTGGCAACTCTGATTATGATGTCGATGATATTGAACATCGATTTGATGGTTCTGGAGACAAAGCCCTTGTCAGCATCCTCTTTCAGCAGCACCAACACCGTATCATCTCCGGCAATGGAGCCCATCACGCCCTTTATTTTAGCAGTGTCGATGATGCTGGCAACAGCCGATGCAAAGCCTGGCTGAAGCTTGAGCACACACAACTGGCCCGAAATATCCACGGAATTAACGTTGAGGTTGCGGTGCATGGGGGTGGAATATGAGATGCGATAATAGGGAGCGCCGTTACCGTCGGGCACCTTGACAGTACCGAGTTCCTTCAAATCTCTGGAAAGGGTTGCCTGCGTCACGCGGATACCCTTGGTCTCCAACAAGGCCACAAGTTCCTCCTGGGTACGTATCTTGTGGGTCTCGATAATGTCTGCAATAACAGTTTTTCTGTCGAATTTCTCTTTCATAGCTTTTATTTTGTCCGCATTATTCACTATGCAGGGACTTTATTTATGCAAATTTAGTGTATAAATATTCAAAAATCAAGAAAAATCAGGGAAAATTATTGGTATTATAGGCAAAAAAGCATACCTTTGAGACCGTTAGAATTAAGGTAAGAAACAATGTTACGCATCGCAATACAGTCCAAAGGCCGTCTAAACGAGGACAGTGTGGCCCTTTTGAAGGAAATAGGAATAAATATTGATGAGTCTAAACGGAAGTTTCTCGTGCAGGCAGGCAACTTTCCTCTGGAATTGCTCCTGGTCAGGGATGACGATATCCCGCAGATAGTCAGCAACGGCACGGCTGAACTCGGAATTGTAGGACTGAACGAGGTAAAAGAAAGTGGCAAGGATGTAAAAATAGTGGATAAGCTGGGCTTCGGAGCATGCCGCATCTCCCTCGCAATACCCAAGACTGAGGAGTACACGGGCCCTTCTTATTTCGAAGGCAAGCGCATAGCCACCTCCTACCCCAACATCTTGAAGGAATTCCTTGACAAGCACGGCGTAAGCGCCAAAATCGAGGTCATCACAGGCTCTGTGGAGATTGCTCCGGCCGCAGACATAGCCGACGCCATCTTCGACATAGTTTCTTCCGGAGGTACCCTGGTATCCAACGGTCTTAAGGAAGTGGAGAAGGTGTTCTGGTCAGAGGCCGTGCTCATCGGCGGGGCAGAACTCAGCGAAGAGAACAAAGCGATACTTGAAGAGATCCTGTTCAGAATAGAATCGGCCAAGGTGAGCAAGGGCAAGAAATATCTGCTTATGAACATTCCCGAAAGTGCCATTGACGAGGCTGTGAAACTGCTCCCGGCGCTGCGTAGCCCGACCATACTGCCTCTTGCGGCAAAAGGCTGGTGCTCAATGCATTCCGTAGTGGACACAAAGGAGTTGTGGACAAAGATAAGGCAACTCAAGGCAATAGGAGCGGAGGGCATCCTGGTACTGAACGTGGACAAAATCATCCCTTAGCAAAGCATAAACGGAACTATGAAACTTTATATAGAACCCGAAAGAAAACAGTGGGCAAGTTTGTGTGAAAGGCCCGCCGACGTGAACCCTGTCGTAAAAGAGAGGGTTTCCGTCATTATAGACAGGGTGCGCAAAGACGGGGACAAGGCCCTGGAACAACTTGCTATGGAAATTGACGGACGCCTGCCCAAGAGTCTGAAAGTGAGCGAAGAAGAGTTGGAGCAGGCAGCAGGGGAAATAAGCCCGGCCTTGAAAGAAGCAATAAGGGTGGCTGCCGACAACATTCGTCGCTTCCACCAGGCCCAGATGCCCTCAGAGGTGAATATGGAAACAGCTCCCGGCGTTCGATGCATACAAAAACCCGTGCCCATACAAAGAGTGGGACTGTACATTCCCGGAGGAACGGCTCCCCTCTTCTCCACCGTGCTGATGCTGGCCATTCCAGCCAAAATAGCTGGATGCAAGGAAATCAGCCTCTGCTCCCCGGCAGGCAAGGATGGCCGGATTGCTCCCGCCGTGCTTTATGCGGCCAAGTATTGCGGAGTGGACAACGTTTACTGCGTTGGCGGCGCTCAGGCAATTGCCGCGATGGCATACGGCACTGAAAGCATTGCCAAGGTGGATAAGATATTCGGCCCCGGCAACCAATGGGTTACAACGGCAAAGCAGCTGGTCTCCGGCAACGCTGTGTCAATCGACATGCCCGCAGGACCTTCGGAGGTTATGGTTATAGCAGACAGCAGCGCCAAGGCATCGTTCGCGGCTGCGGACTTGCTCTCCCAAGCAGAACACGGCAAAGATTCCCAGGTTATACTCCTGTGCGACAGCGTGGATCTCGCAAAGGAAATTGAAGCGGAGGTAATGCGTCAGATTCAAAAGCTCGGAAGGGCAGAACTAGCTGTGGCCGCCCTCGAAAAGAGCCGCTTTGTGGTAATGTCCCAAACAGATGACATCGTAGATTTTGCTAATCTCTATGCCCCGGAGCACCTCATCATTTCAACGCAAAACGCCTGGAAGCTTGCGGAACAGATAAGCAACGTAGGCAGCGTCTTCATAGGCAACTATACCCCCGAAAGTGCCGGAGACTACGCCTCAGGCACGAACCATACCCTTCCCACCAGTTCATGGGCCCACTCCTGCAGCGGCGTGAATCTGGACAGTTTCCTGCGCAAAATCACAATACAGCACATCAGCCGCGAAGGCTTGAACGGCATAGGCTGCACTATTATGGAAATGGCCGCCGCAGAGGGGCTTGATGCCCACGCCAACGCAGTAAGAATCAGATTGGAGGAGGACAAAGTATGACAGTGGAAGAAGTTGCCGCGTTGGTACGGCCCAATATAGCCGGACTTTGCCCCTATTCCACCGCAAGGGACGAAATGCAGGGCAAACCCGACATTTTTCTGGATGCCAATGAAAGCCCTTATCCCAATGGCTGGAACAGATATCCGGACCCTCACCAGCAGGAACTCAAGGCCCTGCTCGGAGGCATAAAGGGAATTGCTCCCGAAAAGATTTTCTTCGGCAACGGCTCGGACGAGGCCATTGACTTGATATTCAGGGTGTTCTGCACTCCCGGCAAAGACAATGCCGTCGCAATAGCGCCTAGTTACGGAATGTACAAAGTTGCGGCAGTCATCAACGACGTGGAATGCCGCGAGGTGCTTCTGGAAGATGATTTTACGCTTGATGCGGAAAAGCTTATTGCCGCCTGCGATGCCCGCAGCAAGGTCATTTTTCTCTGCTCGCCGAACAATCCCAGCGGCAATGCCTTCCCGCTTGAACAGATAAGGGAAATTCTTGCTCGTTTCAAGGGCATTGTGGTTGTGGACGAGGCCTATATCGACTTCTGCTCACAGCCCAGCGCCAGCAGCCTGATAGACCTGTACCCCAACCTGATTATACTGCAGACCTGTTCAAAGGCAAGGGGAATGGCCGCATTGAGACTTGGCATAGCCCTCTCCAACGCCTATGTAATCCGCCTGATGTCGATGGTGAAATACCCCTACAACATCAATCTGGCAACCCAGCAACTTGCAAAGGAACTGCTGTCGCAGCCCATAGACGCCCAGGTGCGGGAGGTGATTTCGGAGCGTGCACGCGTCAGCGAAGCCTTCGGACATTTCGACTGCATCGAAAAGGTTTATCCCAGCGAGGCCAACTTCATTCTGGTCAAGGCAAAAGACGCGGACGCTCTGTATAACTACTTGTTGGACAAGAAAATAATAGTCAGGAACAGAACCAATGTTCCGGGTTGCAGGAACTGTCTTCGAATCACCATAGGACTCAAGGAAGAGAATGACAGACTGCTGGCCGCAATGAAGGAATTTATATAGATGCTTGAATTTACTATAAAATGAAACGGGCAATATTTATAGACAGAGACGGAACCATCTTGCGCGAACCCGTTGACGAGCAGGTGGATAGCCTGGAGAAAATGGAGTTCGTTCCCGGAGCGATAAGCGCCCTGAAGGCCCTTGCCGGTCTGGACTTTGACTTGGTAATGGTTTCCAACCAGGACGGCCTCGGCACCGACTCCTTCCCGGAGGAGACCTTCTATCCCGTGCAGAACAAGATGCTTCTCACCCTTGAAGGAGAGGGCATACATTTTGACAACATACTGATAGACAGAAGTTTCCCCGAAGAAGGACTGCCTACACGCAAGCCCGGAACTGGACTGCTGACAGCCTATATGGATGGAAGTTACGACCTCGGAGCCAGTTTCGTGATAGGAGACCGGAGCAGTGATGCAGAGCTGGCCGCCAATCTCGGGGCGCAGGCCCTTATGATAGGCACGGACTCCCCCGCAGAGGACTGGACCAAAGCTGTGGAAATCATCAGGTTGGGAAGCCGCAGAATCACTCTGGAGCGCCGGACGGGAGAAACGGATATTAAGTTGACGCTGGACCTCGACGGGCGGGGTGCATCCTCCATCAATAGCGGCATAAAGTTCTTCGACCATATGCTGGACCAGCTCGTGCACCACGGAGGAATCAGCCTCCAGCTATCGTGCAAAGGCGATTTGGAGGTAGATGAACACCACAGCATCGAGGATTGCGGCATAGCGCTCGGAGAAGCATTCCGCAAGGCTCTCGG
>JAEDMF010000082.1 GCA_016303175.1 Bacteroidales bacterium | reverse complement strand
GTGAATATTATGATACTCAGAATCTTAAGCGGACTTATGATGCTGGCTGCGATGAATTTCGCAATAGGAGCAGGCAACAGTGTGACAACTATGTCTAAAGTCGGTCTTGCAATTGAAACCAAGGCCGAAGTAAAAGATGTCAAGGCCGGAAAAGGCAGCAAGGCTGATGCAGCAAAGGGCAAGACCGAGGCAAAGAATGCCAAGGCCGGCAGCAAGGGAGCCAAGGGCAAAAAGGCAAAGGGCAAGAGCAGCGCGGAAACCTGCGCGTTACCCGCAGCCAAACCCGCACCGCTGCACGCATACGACCGCTTCAAGAAAAACGTGGTAAGCACAACAAGCGGAGAATTCGGCAAACTGCACAAAAACAAGAAAAACCAAGTCTTTCTTGAGCTGCCGATCACATCGCTGGGAAGCCGCTTCCTCATCGGAGCAACAGTATCGGAAGTAAGCCATCCCGCCTCAATAAGCATAGGCTACCGTTTCAAGAAACCCATATGCGTTACCATCGAAAAGCAGGACAGCGTGATAGTCATCGCCAAGCCCGATGCCGGTGCCAGCATTGCGGAAGAGGAAATGGCTGCGGCCCTGAGCCGGAGCTACATTCCCCAAACCTACATGCGTATTCCCGTCACAGCCCTCAGCAAGGACAGCAGTTCGGTGGTTTTTGATATCAGCGCCCTGCTGAAGGATTTCAAGCCCTCGAGCCGTGAGGTAAGCATAAGCGCAAAATCATACAGTCATTTCGGAACAATGAAGGTATTCTCCGACAACGCCAGCGTAAAGATGTACGACAATGTGGATATCAATCGCACATTGTCGATATTCAAAGTCAAGACCGGGGAAGTGACGGTAGGAACAACCGTTTCCATACTGAAACTGCCGCAGAATCTTATGAAGCCGAGAGTGCAGGACATACGCGTGGGTGTATTCTCGACCTCCGGAACCAACGGCAAGCCCAAATATGAACTCGGAACTTCCACCGACGGTCTGAAAAGCTACAGACTTGCCAACAGATGGAGACTGGAACCCGCCGACGAAAAGGCTTGGCTCGAAGGAAAGACAGTAGAAGTGAAGCAGCCCATAGTCTGGTATGTGGACAACAGTTTCCCTTCAAAATGGATTCCTTCCATTAAAAAGGGCATACTCCGCTGGAATGCAGCCTTTGAATTCATAGGGCTGAAAAACGTGATGCAGGCCAGAGACTTCCCAACCCCGGAAGAGGACCCGGAATTCGACCCTGACAACGTGAAATACAATTGCATACGCTATGTGCCGAATGCCACGATGAATGCCATGGGACCTTCTTGGGTAGACCCTGTCACGGGAGAAATACTCTGCGCCTCCGTACTGGTGTACAACGATGTGATAAGGCTTATCAACAACTGGCGTTTCATCCAAACAGCCCAGGTGGACGAAAGAGTAAGAACCTGCAAGATGCCTGACGACATTGTGGACGAATCGCTCGCATACGTGATTGCTCACGAGGTTGGGCACACCCTCGGAATGATGCACAATATGGCTGCATCCGCCTCCTTCCCCGTGGATTCCCTGCGTAGTCCGAGCTTCACGGCCATATACGGCACTACGAGCTCCATAATGGACTACGCCCGCTTCAACTACGTGGCCCAACCCGGCGACAAAGGCGTACATCTCACCCCGCCCAACCTCGGCATTTACGACTACTACGTAATTGACTGGCTGTACCGCCCCGTTCCGCAGGCAAAGAATATGTGGGAAGAGGCAGAAATTGCATCAAAGACCATTGAGGCAGTGCGCGGCAACAAGGAGTTCCGCTACGGCGCACAGCAGATTCTGGACATATATGACCCGTCCTGCTTGTCAGAGGATTTGGGCGATGACCCCGTCAAGGCGGGCAATTACGGAATTTCCAACCTGAAATACATTCTGCCGAATATCAACGAATGGCTCAAGGAAGACGAGGACTGGAGCCTGAGGCAGAATATGTACAGCAGGTTTGCAAGTCAGTGCTACGGCTATCTCACCAATGTGATGTGGCAGGTCGGAGGCGTATATCTGAACAATTACTGGCAGGGAGCTGACCAGCCCACTGTGACTCCTCTGGACAAAAAGGTGCAGAAACAATCCCTCAAATGGCTCATAGGACAGCTCAGGGACCTTGACTGGCTGGATTACAGGCCTCTTACCTCACATTTCACCCTGTCAACTCCTATGTCCAACAAACTATGCGCTCTCACCGCCGAGAAGCTTGCGACAGTTATCCCCAGTCACGTGATTCTCTCATCCAGCTATGCCACCGGCGCAGACAAGGCGTACAGCATAACGGACTACTATGGCGACCTGTATGCCGAGGTGTTCAAAACTTCACTTGCCGGCAAGACGCTCACCAGCAGCGAAAAGACCCTGCAGAGGGAACTTGTCCGCGCCCTTGCGAAACCCGTCAACACTATGGGGAAAACAAAGACTAAAGCTCTTGCCGAGGACGAAATGACGGAATTGGACTTCGGTCAATACAGCGAAGAGGAGCTCAGGGAGGCAATGGAGCCTTACCAGGACAAAGTCAACATCAGCAGCATAGACGAAACTGAAGGTTGCAACACTGCCCTGCTCCTTAAGGTAAAAGAACTCTCCGACAGAATGAGAAAGACTGCTCCTGTTGCAGACAAAGCCCACTACGAATTGCTTTATCAAACAGCAAGGAACAGCCTCGACAAATAGCTAGTTTATAAATTTTCCTCGAAGAAGGCCGTGATTTTATCTACAAGATGGACACGGTCTTTTCCGTACATATTATGCTCTGATTGCGGGTAGGTAAAATATTCGACTCTGACGCCGGCGTCTATGCACTCCTGCAGGAAACTCAGGGCATGCTGGGGTACAACGACAGGATCCACCCCACCCTCGATTACCAGGGTGCGCGCCTTCAGATCTTTCGCCTTGCCCAGCAGGGAAGTCTTTGCGAAGCCCTCCGGATTATCTTCCAACCTGCTCATATAGCGTTCCCCGTACATTACCTCGTACCATTTCCAGTCTATGACAGGACCACCTGCAACGCAAACCTTGAAACAATCGTTGTAGGTGGTGGCCAGGCTCAGGCTCATGAAGCCGCCATAACTCCAGCCATAGACACCTATACGGCTGCTGTCAATCCACGGCAGGCCTTTCAGTCTGTCAAGGGCCAGTATCTGATCCTTCATCTCATTCTGGCCGCACTGACGCCAGATACTGTGCTCATACGCTGCGCCATGGCCCTCCGTGCCCCTGCCGTCCATAACGAATACGACATAGCCTTTCTGGGCCATCAGCAGTTCCCACCTGCGCAGTCCGCCCAAGAAAGTATTGCGGACCAACTGGCTATGCGGACCGCCATAGACATACAAAACGAGAGGATATTTGAGTGAGGGGTCGAAACCGGCTGGTTTAACCATACGGTAATAGTTGGTATGAATGCCATCGGCGCAAGGTATGCTGCCCAGTTCTATTTCGGGATAGGCCCAATCCAATGTTGAATCTTCAGCTTCCTTCAAGATCTGCAGCGTCCTGCCATCCCTGCTGCTCCTCAACAGACTCTGCGGGGCGCGGTCAAGAGCTTCATACACATCCACGAAGCTGCTGCAGTCGGGGGCCATTTCAATGCTGTGCCATCCCTTCTCGGGTGTCAGAAGGCTGATCCTACGAGTCTTCAACGAGACCTTCCAAAGGTAATTGTTGACAGGATGTTCGTCTGGAGCGGTGAAATATACCCAGGTGCCATCGTTGCCTACATATTTTACATCCTTTTCTATGGCGGTAAGACGGCTGACGCTGCCGCTGCCGGTATCAAGCAGATAAAGATTCCACCAGCCGTCCCTGGCATCTGTGGTGTAAATGGCCTTCCAGCCGGTACTTCCTGCATTGGTGCCAGCGCTGGTGATGCAGCCTGACTGAGCGCCGACGTGTTGACTATGCTCCGTCAGGATTCCGGCGTTAAAGCCACCGCCTGCCGAGGTGCCGGCGCTGGGGATGCAGCCTGCCGAGGTGCCGGTCTTGGAACTGCGGTCTGCCGATGTGCTGCCCTTGGAACATTCCTTCACCCAATGGAGTACCTCGCGGGGCTCCACCCATGTATCACTGTGCTCGGTAAGGACGGTGCCAAGAAAAGAGCCGTCAATAGCAGAATACCTGTTCAACTTGACATTCTGTTGGGAGCGGTCAAGTATTTGAATGAATATTTCAGTGTCATCGGGGCTCCAGCATACATTGGTCAGATACTGGTCACGGCCGAAGACATTGTCGGTATCCAGATATATGGTACGCGAGGTGGTAAAGTTATATACTCCGACCTGAATATATTCGGAGACACCGGAATTCATCGGATATCTGATACTCTTAAGAGCACATTTGCGTATGTCCAGCAGGGGAAATTCCTGCACAAGACTTTCATCTTTACGATAAAATGCCGCTCTGGCAGCGCTGTGAGCCGGAAAGATACCTCCTTCTATACCGAATTCATTGCGGCTGACGCTCTCACCATAGACTATGCCCTTGCCACCTTCCGCCACAAGGGTGGTATCACCCTGCTCCCCTACCGCATATATGGAAGCATCGCGGCTGAAAAGATAAGGTTTCAACACTTGAGGCTCTGAGTGCCGGGATGAGGTCTGAGCATTTGATTGCCGGCTGCCCGAGCGATGGGATGAGGCCTGAGAGCTTGATTGTTGCTTGTCGGGGACTCTCTTATAATAATTTCTCACGCGGGCAGGATAAGACTCTCTTCCATAAACAATGTCGTGGGCGGTAAATTTTTTGCCGTCCGGCTGATTGGCCTTCCTCACTATGAAGAAACCATCCTGAGTAGGTTTATCTTCCCGGGCCCCGAGCATTGCCTCGCAAGAGGCACCGGCTGCCACACAACTATCCTCCCTCACTACCTCGCAAGAGGCACCGGCTGCCACACAACTATCCTCCCTCACTACCTCGCAAGAGGCACCGGCTGCCACGCCAGAGTCAGCTAAAAATAGCGCCAGAGCAAGCCCCAGCGCCAAAATAAATTTGCTTCGATACATAATTTCTTACAAGAATTGAACACAACCGACTCTATTCGGCGTAAGCGCCACTGACGGCCGCATCGATTTCACTCAATGGTACATCCTGCAATGAATTTGAACGTGGCTCAATATGGTCTATGGCATATACGATGTTGCGCTGCATACCCCTCCAAGGCAATGCGCCGTTGTATTGTTTGTAGCGCAGCGACATCACTCTGCCGGAGTTCTTCATCAACTGCTCTGCTATTTCCTTGTCAACCACTGAGAAATCAAATTCATTGCTCTGCACGCCCGTATTGCCTCTTTTAGCATTGGAGTTGATGCCTGCCTGGATGAGTTTACCTTCATAAGTCTTCCAGATGTAGCCCTTGTACATAATGTAATTCAACTCGCCGGACTTTACAGCCTCGCTCGCAACGGGGAAATAGAACTTGAAATAAATGTAACCTCCCAATGCAAGAAGCAGCAAGGTGCTGAAAATTAAGGTAATTTTGGTTTTCATATTATTCTGTTTCAATTAAGACCGCGGGCACGCAGCAGGGCTCCTGCATCAGGTTCAGCACCACGGAAACGCTTGTACAATTCCATAGGGTCGTCGCTACCACCCTTCTCCAGAATATTGCGGCGGAAACTCATAGCAGTAGCCTCATCGAAAATGCCGTTCTGAAGGAAAAGTTCAAAGGCATCCTTGTCGAGAACCTCAGCCCAAAGATAGCCGTAATAACCTGCACTATAACCACTTGAACCAAAAATATGGTTGAAATAAGTGCTGCGGTAGCGGGGAACAATTTCATCGATAAGACCCATCTTGCGGCATGCCTCCTTTTCGAATTCATTCACGTCAATTCCTTCCACGCTGTCAAGTTCGTACCACATCATATCCAAAATGCTTGCAGCGCACAACTCCCCGGTGGAGAAACCCTGGTTGAAGTTCTCTACTGCCTTAATCTTCTCAACCAGAGAAGCTGGAATGACCTCCCCTGTCTTGTAATGGAAGGCATAGCTTGCCAGAACCTCACTCTGAAATGCCCAGTTTTCATTAATTTGAGAGGGCAACTCGACAAAGTCCCTCTTTACGGAGGTGCCGCTGAGACTGCGATAGGTGCACTGGCTCAACAGACCGTGGAGGGCATGACCGAACTCGTGGAACATAGTCTCAACCTGGTCTATCGTCAGAAGAGATGGTTTGTCCTCCGTGGGTTTGTTGAAGTTGCCTATGTTGACGATGACAGGGCGGATGTTGTTGCCGTCAGCATCCTTGTACTGCTCGGCAAAGTTGCTCATCCAGGCACCGGCCCTCTTGGTGTCACGGGGGTAATAATCCGTAATAATTACACCTATGAGGCTGCCGTCGGCATCGCTGACCTTGAAGGCCTCTGCCTCGGGATTGAACAGCGCAACACCCTGAATGGGCTCGAAGGTCAGGCCGTAAAGCTTTGAGGCAGTGTTGAATACGCCGGCACGAACATTTTCCATCTGGAAATAAGGCATAACCTCGCTTTCGTCAAAATTGAAACGGGATTTGCGCACTCTGTCAGCATAATACATGTAGTCCCAAGGCTCTATCTTACTGCCTGCAGGAAGCTGGCCGCACAGAATGTCCTTGTCCATAAAATCCTGCATATCCATTACCTCCACCTTGGCACGTTCCATTGCGGCAGACATTATGGACTTGAGGAAAGTATCCACTGTAGAACTGTTACGGGCCATCTTATCATCGAGAATGAAATCAGCAGGACTCTTGTAACCCAACAGCCTCGCCTTCTCCTGCCAGAGAGCGAGCATATCGAGAATTATCTTCTTGTTGTCAAACTCGTCGTCCCTATTGCAACGGGTAGTGTACGCCTCAAATATACGGCGTCGTAGGTCCCTGTCCTGAGTCGTTGCCATACGGTCATAATAATTGGCCACGGAGAAGCCGAATTCTTCCTTGAAGGCATTGGACTGAGCCAGCAGATTGTTTGCGAAATTAAGGTTGAGCATAGCAATGCCCGCATTGATTTCACGCAAGCGCTCCTGCTTGTCTGCCGGTAAATCCACACCATTGCGTACAAAAGCTTTATAGAATTTCTCCAGAAGGCATTTCTGCTCGGTAGTAAGAGCACTTTGGTCAGCCTCATAAACCGCCTTCACCTTGGCGAACAGGTCGGCATTCATATATATCTTGTCAGACTGAGCAGTCAACATTGGAGTAGCCTCTGTCACAATCTCATTGAGAGCATCGCTGTAGTCGGATTCGCTTACATTGAAAAGCACGTTGCTCACACGGCTCAGCACTGCTCCGCTGCAATCAAGGGCTTCAATTACATTCTGGAAAGAAGGCTCCTCAGGATTATCAATGATGGCTGCAATCTCAGCATCCTGCTGCTTTATACCTTCCTTAATTGCCGGCATATAATCGCAAAGTTCTATCTTGTCAAAGGCTGGAATGCCATAAGGTGTATCCCATTCCTGCAAAAAAGGGTTCTGACGACAGGCTGTCATAATCAAAAGTAATGTCAAAAACAGTATATTCCTTCTCATAATTGTA
>JAEDMF010000081.1 GCA_016303175.1 Bacteroidales bacterium | reverse complement strand
CACGACCTCTGCGTCCCGAACGCAGCGCGCTAGCCAACTGCGCCAAATCCCGTTTACTTAAAAAGCCGACCTTAAGCCGGCTTCAAAAGTTTGTCGAGAAGAGGTGACTCGAACACCCGACCCCCACGTCCCTAACGTGGTGCGCTAGCCAACTGCGCCACTTCTCGATTCCCTCACCATTTCTGGTTCAATCGGGACGGCAAAGATACGGACTTTTTTAAAAAGTGCAAACTTTTTTTGTTTTTTTGAAGATTTCTAAGGAATATGAAAAAAAATAACCCGTGAAATTATTTCTGTCTGAAGAAAATCTGCAGGGGACAGCCGGTGAAATCGAATTTCTCCCTCAGCTTGTTCTCGAGGAAACGTCTGTAAGGCTCGCGGATGTACTGCGGCAGATTGCAGAAGAAGGCTATTGCCGGGAAGCGGGTAGGCAGTTGGGTGACATACTTTATTTTGATGTATTTGCCTTTCCACGCCGGCGGCGGATAGTTTTCTATCTCGGGCAGGATTTCCTCGTTGAGCTGGCTTGTAGGAATTTTGCGGGAGTAGTTTTCATAGACCTTGGCCGTGGCGTCAAGCACGTCCAGTATCCTTTGTTTCTTGAGCACCGAGGTGAAGATGATTGGTACGTCATTGTGGGGAGCCAGCCTGCTGCGCAGGGCCTCGATGTAGCGGTTCATCGTATTGTTGTCCTTGACGACGGTGTCCCACTTGTTCACCACCAGTACACAGCCTTTGCGGTTGCGTTGTATGAGGTTGAAGATGCTCATGTCCTGCGCTTCTATGCCGGTGGCTGCGTCAATCATCAGTATGCACACGTCAGCGTGTTCTATGCTGCGGATGGCTCGCATCACGCTGTAGAACTCCAAATCTTCGTGAACCTTGGTTCTCTTGCGCATTCCCGCCGTGTCCACCAGCATGAACTCGTGGCCGAAGCGGTTGTAGTAGGTGGCGATGGAGTCGCGGGTGGTGCCTGCTACGTCGGTTACAATGTTCCTTTCTTGGCCCAGCAGGGCATTGGTCATGGAAGACTTGCCCACGTTGGGCTTGCCCACGATGGCTATGTGGGGAAGTTCGGGATGCGCGTCCTCTTCGACCTCTTCTTCGGGCAGAATCTTTACGATGGCATCTAGCAAATCACCGGTGCCGCTGCCGTTTGCCGATGAAATGAAGAACACTTCACCCAGGCCGAGAGAATAGAATTCGTATGCGTCCAGAGCCTTGTCTCCGTTGTCCACTTTGTTTGCCGCAACGATGACGTTCTTGCCGCTGCGCCTGAGCAGGTCAGCCACTTCCGCGTCAAAGTCGGTGATGCCTGTGCCGGCCTCCACCATAAAGAGCACGGCGTCCGCCTCGTCGATGGCGATGGCCACTTGCTTGCGTATCTCTTCCTCAAACGCATCGTCCGTACCGCTGCTCCATCCTCCGGTGTCAACCACGGAAAATTCGTGGCCACACCACTCGCAACGTCCGTAGTGGCGGTCCCGGGTGACTCCTGCGGTCTGGTCCACGATGGCCTGGCGCATGCCTACCATACGGTTGAACAGGGTCGATTTGCCCACGTTGGGGCGTCCTACAATAGCTAAAAGACTCATGTTGAGGCTGTATTGATGAAATTACTTTTTGTAAAAACTGCAACTCGAGCAGGAGGAGCATCCGCCCGTCCCGTCGCAGCTGGGTGTCTCTTTGGGATTCTTTTTGCGCCAAAGCGCCATTTCTTCTTCCTTGGCGCATTTGATTCCCAATTTTTTCATATTCTCGTTGTTCTCTATCTCGGTGTCGGGGAAATGCCCGTTCTTGCGGAAGATCAGGTTGAAGCACAGACCTACCATGCACAGAGCCACGAGGACGAGAGTTGCCAAGAATACTTTCATTTGCAAATTGTTTATTTTGTTCAAGTTCCGCAAGCCTTACCAAATAAGTGACTCGGACACTGCTTGGACACTGCTGGACACTGCTTGGATACTTGCAGAACTTGAGTCAGTTCATTGTCCGGAGATAGGCAGAGCAAAAAGGATGCTACAGATTCTCCAGACGGGAGAAGATATGACTGGTGCTGGCGTCGTTGTAAACGCAGTCGATTACCTCGGCAAAGAGAGCGGCGACACTCAACACCTTGATTTTTGTACCCTTGAATTTTTCGGGATTGTTGGAGGGGATGGTGTCGGTGATTATCACTTCGCTGATGCGGCTGTTTGCGATGTTTTCTAAAGCCTTGCCGCTGAGTATGCCGTGGGAAGCGCAGGCTCTTACGCTGGCGGCGCCCATTTCCATAAGCACGTCGGCGGCCTTGCACAGCGTTCCCGCCGTGTCGATCATATCGTCAACAATGATGATGTCCCTGCCTTCCACCTCGCCTATGGCAATGATGTTGTCCACCACGTTGGCCTTTGCGCGTGTCTTGTGGCAGATGATGACGGGGCAGCCGAGCTTCTTTGCATAAGAATTGGCTCTCTTGGCTCCACCCATGTCGGGAGCTGCGATGGACAATTTTTCCAGGTTGAGGCTCTTGATGAACGGCAGAAAGATGGACTGGGCATATACGTGGTCCACGGGTACGTCGAAAAAGCCCTGAATCTGGTCGGCGTGAAGGTCACAGCTCATAACCCTGTCGCAACCGGCAGCAGTAAGAAGATTGGCGACGAGCTTTGCTCCAATCGGTACTCTGGGGCGGTCTTTGCGGTCTTGGCGTGCCCATCCGAAGTAGGGTATCACAGCTGTGACTTTGTGGGCAGAGGCGCGTTTTGCGGCGTCTATCATCAGCAGTAGCTCAAAAAGATTCTCCACGGGGGGATTGGTGGACTGGACGATGTAAACGTCGGCGCCGCGTACACTTTCGTCATATGCAGGCTGGAATTCACCGTCGCTGAAAGTCAAAAGGCAGGATTTGCCCAGTTCCACCCCAAGGTGTTTTGCTATCTCTCTTGCGAGAGGTTCGGAGTTCCGGCAGGCGAAAATCTCCATTTTGTGCTCGTCGTGCATTGTGTTCTGAAGTTTTATAAGGTTAATGTTTGCTCTATGTAATTCAGGATTTCCTCCTTGCCCGTGCCTTTTTCGGCCGAACTGACAAAGCAGGGCGGAAGCTTCGGAAAAATTTCCGCAATTTCCGCTTTGAGGGCCTCAACCTGCCTTTGGGTGGCCACGGGCCCCTGTTTGTCCGCTTTCGTGAAGATTATGGAACAGTCGATGTCGGAACCTTCGACCTCCTTGAGAAAATCCCGGTCTGTGGAAGTGAGACTATGACGTGAATCTATGAGGATGAAGAGCCGGCGCAGTTCATCGGAGAAGTTGAGATAATTCCTTATGACCTCCTCTATGGCCTCTTTGTCCTTTCTGGAGGCCTTGGCATAGCCGTAGCCGGGCAGGTCCACAAGATACCACCCGCCGTTGATGCGGAAATGGTTCACCAGCCTTGTCTTGCCCGGGCGGGAAGAGGTCATTGCGAGACTTTTGCGTCCCGTCAGCATATTGATTAGTGAGGATTTCCCTACATTGCTTCTTCCGATGAAAGCGAACTCGGGCAGTGCCGGAGACGGTTTTTGAGTCGTTTTAGTGCTGCTTCCTGCGAAAATCGCCTCTTTGATGGTCATCGTTGTAGTCTCTAAAAAAGTGTTGCAAAGATAAATATAATTTGTTAAATTTGTAAGAAGTTGAATGTGCGGACATGAATAAAAAGTGCGTATCTTTGTCGCAGCTTCAGGAGACTGTAAAAGAGGCTGTTGAAGGTTCAATTCCCGAGCAGGTGTGGGTACGCGCGGAGATAGCGTCCTTGTCGGTGGCCAGAGGTGGCCATTGTTATATGGAGCTGTCTGAAAGCCGGGACGGCAAGGTCGTCAGCCAAATGCGGGCTATAATATGGGCATCGGTTTACCGTCGGCTCGCCTCCTATTTCGAATCGGTCGCAGGATCTTCACTTGCTGCGGGTCAGCAGGTGTTGATGTGCGTTGCTGTTCAGTACAGCCCTCTCTATGGCCTTTCTCTGATTGTTTCCGACATTGATCCGGAATATACCCTCGGGGATGCGGAACGCAGACGGGCGGAGACTCTTGAACGCCTCAGGAAGGAGGGGTTGACACTTCTCCAGCGTGAAATAGATATGGTGCCGCTCCCATGTAGGCTGGCTGTGATTTCGGCTGAGACGGCGGCGGGTTACAGGGATTTTCTGCGCCATCTGCACGAAAATGAGTACGGGTATGCATTCTATACAAGATTATTCTCATCGCCGATGCAGGGAGCTGAAACGGCAGCTGGAGTGGCTGCGGCATTGGAGGAAATCCGCAGTTGCGGCGAAAGTTTCGATGCGGTGCTTGTGCTCAGGGGCGGAGGCGGCAAATTGGATCTTGCCTGCTTCGATGAATATGAATTGTGTAGGGCCATAGCCCTGTGCAAACTGCCGGTGTTGACGGCAATAGGTCACGACCAGGATGTGCATTTGTGTGATATGGTCGCCTATGATTCAGTCAAGA
Source organism: Bacteroidales bacterium (assembly GCA_016303175.1). GTDB lineage: Bacteria > Bacteroidota > Bacteroidia > Bacteroidales > UBA932 > Cryptobacteroides. The sequence continues at coordinate 3,097 of JAEDMF010000081.1, read as the reverse complement.
CGCCTACGGCCCTTGCGGATTGGTTCATTGACGTTTTCGCATCCTTTGAGGCCCGTCTGGACAATCTTGCCCTTAGGCTGAAGAATGCTGGAAGGACAAGGCTGACATTGATGGAGGCCTGTCTGACCCGTCTGGAGGCGAGGCTGGATGCTGCTGACCCCGCGAATCTGCTCAGAAAGGGCTTCGTGATGGTGCTGGGCCCCGACGGACGCCCTTTGCGCAAGGTGGCAGGCACCCTCGCCGGAGAAATGCTGCAGGTCAGGCTGGCAGATGGACGCATTGATTGTGAGATAAAGAAGGTGGTATATGAAGAAAAACAGTGATTATTCTGCCACGGTGGAGCAGGTGGAAAAGATGCTCCTCAAAATAGAAAATCCGGATACTCCCGTGCCGGAGGTTGAAAAATTGATAGCGCAGGCCAGGGCCAAGCTGCAGGAAGCCAGGGACTGGTTGCGCGCAGAAAAAGATAAATTATGATGATTTACGAGACAGACAAGTGGCTGGAGCCTTGGAAAAGTGTCATTGACTCCCGCCGCAGGAACATCGGTTTCCGCCGCAATTCTCTTGCCGGTCCTGACGGTCGCCTGACCACCAAGATGAACAACCATCTGTACTATGGTCTGCACCGCACCGCTGACGGTTGGGTATTCCGCGAGTATGCGCCCAATGCAACGAAGATGTGGCTTATCGGAGACTTCAACAACTGGAAGAGAAATCCTTCCTGGGAATTGCGCCCCATAGGCAAGGGCGACTGGGAAATACGCATACCTTCCGGTTTCATTTTCGACAAGCAGCTATACAAGTTGTATATGGAGTGGCCAGGAGGAGGTGGAGAGCGCATCCCGTCCTATGCCATCCGTTGTGTGCAGGACCCTGAAACAAAAGTGTTCTGTGCCCAGGTATGGCGTCCCCGCCAGCCCTATGTATGGAAGAATGACCGAACTCTGGTCAGGAAGAATCCCTTCATATATGAATGCCATATAGGAATGGCCACTCGTCAGGAAAGGGTAGGTTCCTTTGAGGAGTTTCGCACCGAGGTTCTTCCGCGAGTGAAGGCCTTGGGCTATGACACCCTGCAGATTATGGCGCTTCAGGAGCATCCCTACTATGGTTCTTTCGGGTATCAAGTTTCAAATTTCTTTGCCCTGTCATCCCGTTTCGGCACTCCGGAGGAGTTCAAGCGCTTGGTGGACGAGGCTCACGGAATGGATATTGCCGTGGTTATGGATGTGGTGCATTCCCACTCCGTGGACAACGAAGCGGAGGGTCTGGGCATGTTTGACGGCAGGGAGGATCTTTACTTCCATTATGGTCCCGCGGGGCGTCATCCAGCCTGGGGCAGCCGCTGCTTTGACTACGGCAAGAACGAGACTTGCTGCTATCTGCTCAGTAATCTGAAGTTCTGGCTGGAAGAATATCATCTGGACGGCTTCCGTTTCGACGGGGTTACCTCAATGCTTTATTGGGACCACGGTCTGGGCACCAATTTCGGTGACTACAACCTTTATTTCAATTCCAATGTGAATGAGTCCGCTCTGAGTTATCTGGCTCTTGCAAACATACTTGTGCACGAGATAAAGCCGGAGGCCATCACCATTGCCGAAGACGTGTCCGGCATGGCCGGCCTCGCCGCTCCCTTTGCCGACGGAGGCGTGGGATTCGACTTCCGTATGAGTATGGGAGTGGCTGATCACTGGATTAAGTGGATAAAGGAGAAGGACGACTGGCACTGGGATATGGGCGAAATCTGGTGGGAACTCACCCGCAAGAGGGACGATGAGAAGACCATCAGCTATGCGGAATGCCACGACCAGGCTTTGGTGGGAGACAAAACCATCATTTTCCGTCTGCTGGATGCCCTGATGTACACTGATATGAGCATTACTTCCGAAAATTACCTTGTGGACAGGGGTATAGCTCTTCATAAACTCATACGCCTTATCACTCTATGTACAGCAGGAGACGGCTATCTCAACTTTATGGGCAACGAGTTCGGCCATCCGGAATGGATAGACTTTCCCCGTGAAGGTAACGGCTGGTCATACAAATACGCCCGCCGTCAGTGGAATTTGGTGGACGATCCCATGCTCCGTTATGCCCACTTGAACGCCTGGGATAAGGCAATTGTCACAACGGCGCGGGACAATGCAGTTCTGGAAGAGAAACCTTCGCTTCTGTGCTGCAATGAAGACGACAAGGTGCTGGTAATTTCGAGGAAAGATTGTATCTTTGCATTTAATTTTAATCCGACACAATCTTTTGTGGGATATGGAATTAACGCACAAGAAGGGACGTATGCGGAACTGATTGATTCCGATAGCAGGGAATTCGGCGGATATTCGCGTATAGACGCTTCTGTGAAACACATTACAGTGGATGGGCAGATCAAGTTGTACCTGCCCAGCCGTTGTGCGATTATACTTAAAAAAATAGATTGATATGGCGCTTATAAAATTCAAACAGGCCGAGTTGGTCAATCTTGAGTATTCGCTCAAGAGGGAAATACTCGGTGCAAACCAGTCCGGCACCTATTTCAATACTTCCATCATTGCCTGCAATACCAGGAAATATCACGGTCTGCTGGTTGTTCCTGTAGCCAATTTGGGCGGCGGAAAGTATGTGCTGCTCGGATCGCTTGATGAGTCCATCATCCTCAATGGTAAGAAATTCAACCTCGGCATCCATTGCTACGGTGAGATTTATGAGCCCAAGGGGCACAAGTACATCATCGATTTCAATGATGATTCTATACCCACAATTACTTACAAGGTGGGACCCATCACTCTTTCTAAGGAATTTCTCATTGCCCCCGACAAAGACCAGGTAATGATAAGGTACAAGGTGCTTTCCGCTCCAGGTTCTTTCCAACTGGTTCTCAAGCCTTTCCTTCCCTTCAGGGGAGTGCATCAGCTTACCAGTGAGAACCCCGTTGCCAATACAGCATACACCGAGCTTCCTTCCGGAGCGGCTTTTTGCCTGTATGAGGGCTTCCCCACGCTCAATATCCAGACTTCCCTCAAGAGTGTCTATACCCATAATCCTGTATGGTACAAGGGCGAGACTTATTCGGACGAATACCGCAGGGGTTATGACTGTA
>JAEDMF010000080.1 GCA_016303175.1 Bacteroidales bacterium | reverse complement strand
CCGCATTCCTGCACCTTGGGAAGTTCCTCCCGTTCCCGCACCAGACGCACCGTATTATAAACGGTGCGCTCCGACACTTCCGGCAATTCCGGGAAATGCTCCTTCAGACGATCATGGATCTGGGCGGCTGACAAGAAGGGGCAGTCCTGCAGTAACTGCTTGATGAAGCCTTCGAAGGCTTCTAACTTACGTTTCCGGCGAAGGATTTCGCTGGAAATCAATCCCTCAAACTCCTTCTCGTTCATTCGCTGGTAGCGACGGACCGTGTCCCTGCTGATGCCCAACTTCATCGCAATCTGCATCTGACTGAGGGATTGTCGGGATAATTCATTAATTTTGCTCCACATAGTGACAATTGAAATTAAATTTGACTGTGTCATGGTTGTCTGTTTTCAGACCTTAAGCTTTTCTAAAATAGACAACCATGTTCTTTTTTCAAAATCTCACTGCAGAACTCTTTCTTTTCGAATCACCTGACGACTCTTATTTTCCGAAATCGGGTGGTTCTACTTTTCTGAAAACTGTCGGTTCTCATTTTTCTGAAATCTGCGGAAACAAAGTTACTGCTTACAAAAAATAGGAGGAAAACTCACTATTTTTGTTTTCCTCCTACTTGATTGGTACCTGTGGACTACTTTCATCCAGGTGTTACTTATAACAACTTCATTCTGACCTTGCACAGACCCAACACTTACTTATTGTAAGTATTGGGAAATTGTCCTATCTTTGCAGTATGAAAACAATTACGATAGGCGAGGAATACTCGCAGGACTACAGGATTACTTGCAACGATATGGATTCCGAGTATAGGATGACTCCGCAAGCCATTCTGAATATGTCTCAGGACACGATAGCGGCATATCTGACCACACGTCGCATTGCTGCATTTGACCTCCAGAAGGAAGGATTCACCTGGGTGCTGTCGGAATATACAATCGAAGTAAGCGGAACCCTGCCCCTATGGAGGGAGAAAATCGAGGTTACGGTAAGTCCGAGCGAAATCTCTTCAGCGAGGCTGCACATAGATTACCGCATTTCCAACTTGGACGGGGCAACCGTAATCACTGGCACAAGTATATGGTGCATCATCAGCGTAGAAACCGGGCGGCCGGACAAGATAGGCAATCATTGCACGATATGCGGCGACTCGGTGACCACTCATCAGAGAAACATTGTGAATGCCCTCGAGCGCAGCGATATCCAATTTCACTACATAACCAACATCTCCGACATTGATTTCAACGGCCATGTTCATAATGTAAGTTATCTTAAAATTGCGCTTTCCTGCATTCCTTATGAACGAGCCAAGACTATGGTTATCAAAAAGGCGGTAATCAAATTCTTGAAGCAGAGCTACATAAATGAGGATCTTCTCTGCCGCATAGAGGCGGATGTCCAGAACTGTTCCGCGCTTTCGTCAATAAGCAACAGCGAGGGTCAGGAGGTGTGTCGTATAAGCGCTGCCTTGCAGGAGAGTGCCTCCCGGGATTTCGGAACAATAGTCGATAGAAATTAAAAGGATACTTGTCGCAAGGATTTAAAATTATATGATAGAAATAGTATTCAGCCCCACAGGAGGGACAAAAAAGGTTGCGATGTGCCCTGAAGGAGCCCGTTCAATCGCTCCGGTGATGAAATTTCTTGTCAAGGCAGCCTTGAAGATACCTTGCGCAAAAAGAAAGCCCAACGAACTTTTCCTGTAATGAAAAACGAGGAGAAATACTCAAAATGTCCCATCAGGCACGTCCTGAGCCTGTTTTCCGACAAATGGTCGTTGCTTGTCCTATGCAACCTTCATATCGGGGGCAGTATGCGATTCGGAGAACTCTCTTCGGCGATGTCGGACATATCGGAAAGGATGCTGACAGTACGTCTGAAGAATTTGGAGAGCCATAATCTGATTGTCAGACGCGGATACAGGGAGGTCCCGCCAAGAGTGGAGTACTCTCTTTCTCCGCTCGGGAAAAGCGCGATGCCCCACATAGAGGCTCTGTTCTACTGGGCGAAAGACCATTTCGACGAGATTGCCGGCGGTTCCAAAGGGAAAACAAATTTGAAGATATGATACATGGGTGTTTCCCGCCGTGGAGAAATAGAAAAGCGCGTGGCAGAATTTGAAGTGCTGGACGTAGACCCAGCTTATATGCCTCGGGATGTTGTATGTTTGTCACAACATACTTATATTTGCCATAATTATGAAAAAGTCTAAGATTGAGAGAGCCCTTGAGCGGACAACAGACACCAAAGAATGTCTGCTCGGAGCTGGCGCATTAAACAGAAGCGCCGAATTTTTCAAGAAAAGTTTCCCCGGGGCGGTGGCCATAGTTGTGGCGGATAAGAATACCTGGGCAGTTGCCGGACGGCAGGTTCAGGAAATTCTTGAGAGTGGGGGAGTTGACACTTGCGAACCTTATATATTCGACGACAAGCATTTCTATGCCGAATGGAAGTTTGTGGAGATGCTGCGGGAACATCTTGCAGGAGTAGATGCCGTAGCCGTGGCAGTGGGTTCAGGTGTGATAAATGACCTTGTAAAGTATGTATCAGGCTGTCTGGGACGCAAGTATATGTGTGTTGGTACGGCTGCATCTATGGACGGCTTCACTGCTTTTGGAGCTTCCATTACCAAGGACGGCAATAAGCAGACTTTCTCCTGCCCGGCTCCGTATGCCTTCCTTATGGACCCCGTCATTGCAGCGGCGGCCCCCAAGGAATTGTGTGCCAGCGGTTATGCAGACCTCATTGCCAAGATACCGGCGGGCGCCGATTGGATGCTTGCGGATTGTGTGGGCGCGGAGGCCATAGACCCCTTCGGTTGGTCCTTGGTGCAGGACGGCTTGCGCGAGTCCCTTGCCAATCCGGCGGCAGTGCGCTCGGGGGATGTGGTTATGACGGAAGCTTTGTGCGAGGGTTTGCTGATGAGCGGTTTTGCGATGCAGGCAATACAGAGCAGCCGCCCCGCGTCGGGTACGGAGCACCAATATTCCCATTGCTGGGATATGGAAAACCTCAGTTATCCTGACGGGACCCACGTTTCGCACGGCTTCAAGGTGGGTATCGGCACCCTCGTTTCCACTGCTTCGTTGGAGTTTCTGCTGGAGCAGGACCTTAATGCGATAGATACAGACGCCTGTGTTGCCGCTTGGCCTTCGTGGGAAAAGATGGAGGCTGACATCAGGACCTTATTCGAGGGCAAGCCGGGGCATCTTGCACGTGCCCTGAAGGAGTCAAGGGACAAGTACGTAGATGCCGATGGACTGCGCTCCCAGATAGAAGCCCTCAAGGCTGCCTGGCCGGAACTGCGGGGAAAAATCCGCTCGCAGATATTGCCCTTCGACCAGGTGTATGAAAGCCTGAAAGCCGTCGGAGCCCCTTACAAAAGCGAGATGATATGCGTTAGCCGGGAGCATCTTATGCAGACTTTTGATTATATCCCCTATATGCGCAGCCGTTTCACCAATGTGGACGCCATTTTCCGCCTCGGTCTCCTTCCTTCCCTCAAAAAGCGGCTTTTCAACGATGTTATTCTGCAATAAGGCCGTTGTGACCGGAAAATTTCATAACTTTACAGCGTTGTTTTTTGGCTGATGCCGGCTGGAAAAACCGGAGTAAAGCCGAACTTGAGTTAATGTATTATGGATGAAAAAGCACTTTACAAATTGTCTTATGGACTTTTCGTTGTGACGGCCCGCGAAGGCTCCAAGGACAATGGTTGTGTCACCAATACGGTGATGCAACTAACCACAACTCCCAACCGCATATCTCTCGCCGTCAACAAGTCCAATTACACTCACGGGATGATTGAGCGTACCGGGCAGTTCAATGTGTCTGTCCTCTCTGAGGCCGCCAGCTTTGATATTTTCAAACATTGGGGCTTCCAGAGCGGCAAAGACGTCGACAAGGCAGTTGGAATCAATTTCTCCCGCTCCGAGAACGGGCTCATTTATCTTACAGAAGGAGTCAATGCAGTGCTGAGCGCAAAGGTGGAGACGAGTATAGACCTCGGGACACATACTTTGTTCATTGCCGAGGTTACTGCCGCCGAGCTTATTTCCGATATTCCCTCGGCTACCTATGCCTACTACCATAAGAATATCAAGCCTGCGCCGCAGCGTCCGAAGAAAAAGGGCTGGGTGTGCACCATCTGCGGATATATTTATGAAGGAGAGGTGCTGCCTCCGGATTTCACCTGTCCTTTATGCAAACACCCTGCCTCCGATTTTGTTCCTGTAGAATAAGCTTAGGAATTTTCAAAAAATAACCTGCTGCGAAGCAGGTTATTTTTTTCATATTCCTTAAATGTGTCAGATGCTCTCCCTGTAGTCGGCGGGGGAGCGGTGAACCAGCCTTTTGAAGAATTTCACAAAGTAGGACGGGTCTTCGAAACCGAGGCGGAAGGCAATCTCCTTGACCGAAAAATTGGAATAGCGGAGCAGGCGCTTTGCTTCCAGAATTATGCGGTTGTTTATCAAACTCAGGGGGGATTGCGTTGAACATTCCCCCACATATTGAGTCAGGGTCTTGGAGGTTATGTTGAGCATTGAAGCATATTCCTTTACAGTATGCACGGTAGTGTAATTCTCATCCAGCAGACGGCGGAAAGACAGAAAGTATCTGTGGGATGTGCGCACCGGATTGAACAATGACGATGCGTCGGAAACATAAGCTCTTTGCACCGTTATCAGAAAGAGCCTGACCAGCGACTGCAGATATTCTTCGTGCCCGAGGCTGCCGGGGTGTTTCAGTTCCGCTTCTGCTGCGTCCAGAATGTAACTGAGATTATTGTTGTCCCGCTCGTCAAGTCTGCAAAAGGGCGCGCGGTCGTAGGCATTGAAAATGTTGTATATCAGATAAGCCAGGCTGCCGTACACCTCATCGGCGAGCAACTCGCTGCACACCTTTATCACATAGCCTTTCTGGTCGTGCCTCTTGTCAAAAGAGTGGACCTGTCCCGGTGAAATGAAGAACATTGTGCCGTTCGAGACGGGATACTCGCTGAAATCGACGTAGTGAACACCTTCGCCTTGGGTGAACCATACTATTTCGTAGAATCCGTGAACATGAATTTTGTCTGTCTCCAATCCGGATACTTGACTGAAAAATTCCGGCATGCGGTATATTTCCAGCCCTGCTCCCTTGGGGTCGTCGCATACCATATCGTAGCGGCAGAAGGTCTTTCTTAGTTCTTTCATACGGCAAATATATGCAATTTAATGGTAAAAATGAAACATTCTAGGATTGTGCTGCTTGAACGGTTAGAAATTTACCATATATTGCAGAAAAAAACAAACCATTAAAAAATCAAGATTATGAGAAGCATTACAAAAATCGACCTACAGTACGCCCACCGTTTTTATGGATTCAAGGGTGAGGCCCAATATCTTCACGGACATACCGGCGTTTTGACAATTGAGGTGGAAGAGCCCATAAATGAGGGCGTAAATATGGCATATCCCTGCAACGAAATCCAGAAGGTTGCTTGGGCTGTGCTCAAGAATTTCGACCACGCTCTTGTGCTGCGCGAGGATGACCCTCTGCTGCCCGCCATACTGGGTGTGTATGAGCAGACCGGCCTGCGCAACGGTACTCCCCAGAACACTATGAAGGGCGAGGCTTTCAAAACGGACCTCTGCCAGGCATTTCCCGAGTGCCGCCTTGTCGTGACCAAGGAGACTATGACGGTGGAAGGAATGATAAAGATAGTGTATGACCTCCTCAAGGACAAATTGAACATCGTTAAGCTTACATTTACCAGCGGTGTGAATGCGGCGACACAGGAGTTCCCTTCACACGTGAGCATAGACCGTTGTCCTCTCTGCGGCGTCGCTCTTGACAAGAATGGCGTCTGCCCCAAGTGCGGCTACAGGAAATAGAGTCTTTTTCGCCTCTTTCTGCGGCTCTCGATGATATCATAGCATAAAAATTGCTATTTTTGCAGCCGTTATGGCTAAGATATCGACAATTGGTGTTCTCACCTCGGGAGGTGATGCACCGGGAATGAACGCAGCCATCAGGGCTGTGACGAGGGCCGCCATCTACAACGGCTGGAATGTAAAAGGTATTCTCAGGGGCTATGAAGGCCTCATCAACAATGAAATCAAGGAACTCACTTCGGAGAGTGTCAGCAGCACCATCCAGCGTGGAGGTACTATACTGAAAACTGCCCGCAGTGAGGAATTCATGACCGTCGAAGGCAGAAAGAAGGCATACGATAATATGATTGCCTCCGGAATAGATGCTCTTGTCGTCATAGGCGGCAACGGCTCTCTTTCCGGAGCGCAAATTTTTGCTCAGGAGTATGACGTGCCCTGCATAGGTTTGCCCGGCACCATTGACAACGACCTGTATGGAACCGACTCCACCATAGGCTATGACACGGCCTTGAACACCATAGTGGAGTGCGTGGACAAGATTAGGGACACTGCCACCTCGCACAACCGCATTTTCTTTATTGAGGTTATGGGACGTGATGCGGGTTTCCTTGCCCAGAACAGCGCCATTGCCGCAGGTGCGGAGGCCGCCATCATACCGGAGGACCAGACTGATGTGGACCAGTTGGAGCAGTTTATCAGCCGTGGCTTCCGCAAGAGCAAGAACAGTTCCATAGTGCTTGTCTCCGAGAGCCGCAAGGGTGGGGGAGCAATGTACTATGCGGAGAGGGTGCGCAATGAATATCCCCAGTATGATGTGAGGATGTCCATTCTCGGACATCTGCAGAGGGGAGGAACCCCGAGTGCCTACGACCGCATCCTGGCCAGCCGTATGGGGGTCGCCGCCATCGAGGCTCTCAAGGACGGCCAGCGCAATGTGATGATAGGCATCAGCAATGACAAGATAGTCTATGTACCCTTCAACAAGGCCATCAAAATCGACAAACCCATAGACAAGGAGCTTATCAACGTACTTAACGTATTGTCTATCTGATGGTTGCGCAAATTGTTACCTTGCTTGTCTCCCTGCTTTTTGCGGTCCTGCTCACCTGGTTTCTGACACATAGGGCGGCAGAGCGCAGAAGCAGGGTGGAAGTGGAGCAGATGAAGACTCTTTGCGACGAGAGGATCAAGACCGAGCAGAGTATTGCCGCGACAAAGGTTGAAGCAGCTGAAAAGCGCAATCAGGAGCTCAAGGAGGGTTTCGAGAGTACCCTCAAGGAGATAAAGGAGAACCACAAGGAGGCTCTTCGTGAGCAGAGCGATGCGTACCGCAGGCAGAGCGATGCCCTTAAGGCTGAAATGCTTGCCAAAACGGAGGAAATACTGAAGCAGCGTCAGGTGGAGTTGGACAAGAAGGCCAAGGAGACTTTCGAGACCATAACGGGCAATCTCGGCAAGGACCTCAAGGATATGAAGACGGCCTTCGAGGAGAACAAGACCGCCGCGGGCAAGGACTCGGCGGATATGAAGGCAAGGTTTGAGGAAGCGGTCAAGCAGTTGTCTGAACAGACGAAGAACATAGGCTCCAAAGCCGACCATCTGGCCGAGGCGATGCGTGGTCGCAAGAAGATGCAAGGCTGCTGGGGAGAGACGATACTCCAGAATCTTTTGGATGCGGAGGGCTTGGTCGAGGGGCGTGATTATGACAAGGAAGTTACCCTTAG
>JAEDMF010000079.1 GCA_016303175.1 Bacteroidales bacterium | reverse complement strand
ATGCGCATAGGTTCTATGTTCGGCACTTCTGTGCTGCTGCCCGGCGCGTCCCAGATATACAACAAGCAGTATTGGAAACTCCCCATTTTCTACACCGGCATAGTCGGAGGGCTTGCTGGCGGCATCACTTGCGGGGAGCTTTACAAGAAAAACGGTGACCCTGCCCTGCGCACAGCGAGCATTTGGAGCTATGTGGGAGCAGGCATTTTTTATTACGCTTCGCTTATGGACGGCGCGGCCTGCTACAAGAGCGACAAGAAGATATTGCCGGGAAGGGCCACGGTGTATTCCATACTCTGTCCGGGTTTGGGCCAGGCCTATAACGGGGAATATTGGAAAATACCCATATATGTCGGCGGTATGGTGGGGGCGGCTCATTTCCTGGCTGTGAACAACACGAACTATGTGCGCTTCAGGAATATTTATCGTGAGGCAAACGCCGAAGGCTATCAGGGCCCCATCACTGCAACTCAGGCCAAATATTACAGGGATGAGTACCGCAGGTACAGGGATTACAGCATAGTTGTGATGGCGGCGGTATATCTGCTGCAGATAATTGACGCAAATGTCTTTGCCAATATGCACGATTTCGACGTGAGTGACAATTTGTCCGTCAATATAGCCCCCACAGTAATAATGCCGGAGCACAATGCTTATGCGTCCGGAGGAGTAAATACGCCCGCCGCAGGGGTTGCCGTCGGATTGAGGTTTTGATGCGGGGAAGGAAAATCATATCGCTTGCGTTGCTTCTGCTTTCTGCGTCTTCTTTCGCAGGGGCCCAGAGTGCGCGAAAATTGAAGGCGGAAGTGATTGGTCTGAAGCTGGAAAATCATCGTTTGAGCACCAGGATAGATTCTTTGGAATTGCTGCTGGATTCTTTGCAGAATGTTCAGGTGGAGGAACCGGCTCAGGCTGCTTATGTGCCTGATGAAAGTTTCGTTGTGTCGGACAGCCTGCTGCATTCATGGGTTTTCTCCAAGCAAATTTGTATGGAGGAGTTCCCGGATATTGAGGCTGAGACCTTCACTTCTTCTGTGACGGACGAGGAATTTGTGCGGAGGTTTGCTGCGATGAATTCCTTTATCCCTTTGATTTTTAATGATATAGTTAAGAAATACTGTATACTTTACACCGAAAGGATGCCCCAGCAGATGTCCATAATGATGGGCAAGAGCAAATATTATTGGCCTCTTTTCGATGAGATTTTCACCAATGTGGGAGTGCCTCTCGAACTTAAGGCCATGGCCATAGTGGAGAGTAAACTAGTACCTACTGCGACTTCGCGTGTCGGGGCTAAGGGCTTGTGGCAGTTCATGTACGGCACTGCGCGCGGCTACGGGCTAAAGGTGGACAGCTGGATGGACGAGAGAATGGACCCGATTAAGAGCACCTATGCCGCAGCCCGCTATATGAGGGATGCATATAATGTGTTCGGTGACTGGTACCTCGCCATAGCATCCTATAATTGTGGCGCCGGCAATGTCAACAAGGCCATCAAACGCAGTGGCGGCAGCAGGGATTTTTGGGAAATATATGATTATCTGCCCAGGGAGACCAGGAATTATGTGCCTGCCTTCATAGGGGCCCTCTACGCCCTGCATTATCATAAGGAGTATTCCATCGCGCCGAAGGAGGATGAACTTGCCGTGCCTGTCGATACCTTCGTGCTGCGCAGGAACGTGCATTACGAGCAGATCGCCCATGCAACCGGTTTGACGGCCGATACCATCGCCGCCTTCAATCCTCAGTATCTCCACCGCATTGTGCCCGGGCAGGAAAGAGAATGTGTGCTGCGGCTGCCGATGGAGAGTTCGCCGGCTTTTGTGGCCGCGTCTGATTCTCTGCATTTGTATAGGCAGGAGGAGTATCTCAATCCTGTGACAATCAAGAAGATAAAGGATGCTCCGGAAAATGGGGGACGGATTTTATATACTGTAAAGTCCGGGGATGTGTTGGGACGCATAGCTTCCAGACATCACGTCAGTGTGGCTCAAATCAAAAAGTGGAACAATATGAAGTCCGACATCATACGTGTCGGGCAAAAACTCGTTATATATAGGAGGTAAGTGCATGAAGTTGATCGAAACGGGAATTGAAGGACTTGCGGTTCTGGAACCGGATGTGTTCAGGGACAGCAGGGGTTACTTTTTTGAAAGTTTCTCGAGGAGAAAGTTCGCCGAACTGGTTTCCGACGTGAACTTTGTGCAGGACAATGAATCCATGTCCACCTATGGAGTTGTCAGAGGTTTGCATTTCCAGAGACCTCCCCATACCCAGGCCAAACTTGTCCGTTGCGTCAGGGGTTGTGTGCTGGATGTGGCTGTGGATCTGCGTCGTAGCAGCCCGACTTATCTCAGGCATTTCAGCGTTGAATTGTCGGAGGAGAATCATCGCCAGCTGTTCATCCCTAAGGGATTTGCCCACGGTTTTGCAGTTCTCTCGCCCATAGCTGTGTTCCAGTATAAATGTGATGAGTTCTATGCTCCTCTTTCCGAGGATGGGATAAACCCTCTGGATCCTGATTTGTCCATAGATTGGAAAATACCTGTGAAGGATATCATATTCTCGGACAAGGATTTTCATAGAAAGAATTTGGCGGAAATCGAAAATAATCTGGAGTTTTGATGGAGAATTTCAAAAAACTGCTGCTCGTGGCTTTGGGCCGGGCATCCTGCCTTGACCGTCCTTTTACGGCCGAGGAATGGGATGAAATATTCAGTATAGCAAAAAAACAGGCTCTCATCGGAATTATGGCCAAGGCTATGATGCAATTGCCCGCAGAGCAAATGCCATCGCAAAAATTGAAGGTTCGCTTTGCCATCATAGAGGATAAGGTTGAAGAGAGGAATGCCTTGCTGATAAGTCATATAGGCAAAGTGGCGCAGAGGATGAAATCGGTGGGTTTGGAGTGCTGTCTGCTGAAGGGCCCCGGGATAGCTTCGTATTATCCTGTTCCCGAGGTGCGCCAGAGCGGCGACATAGATGTATGGGTCCTTCCGGAGGAACATTCCAATTATTTCGCGTCCCGGCCCAGCAGAAGAGTGCCTCCCATTGTGCGCAAGTTGCGTCATCATTGGAAGGTGGGGGATGTTGTATATCATCACGCCGATGTGTATATGTTTGAGGATGGCACTGCGCTGGAGGTGCATTTTATGCCTACTTGGATGTTTAATCCCCGCTATAACCGCCGCCTTCAGCGTTATTTTGATTCCCGCGCCGACAGGCAGTTTGCCAACTACGACAGCGCTTTGGGCATTGCCGTTCCAGATTTGGAGTTCAATTGCGTATATCTGCTGCTCCACATTTTCCGGCACTTTCTCTTTGAAGGCGTCGGGATGCGCCAGCTGATGGATTATTATTATCTGCTTTGCAGTAGTGATGCTCAACAGAGGCAGCGTTCCTATGATCTCCTTTGCAGCATAGGTCTCAAACGTTTCTGCGCCGGTCTTATGTACACTCTCAAGGATTATTTTGCTTTGGAAGAAGAAAGGATGCTTTGCGCGCCTGACAGAAGGCTCGGCCGGTTCCTGATGCACGAAGTCGAATTGTCCGGAAACTTCGGCACTTTCGACCCGCGGAATGCTGTTGTTTCCAAGGATGCCTCCCTGCTATTCCGCATTTCAGCACGAATCAAGCATTTGTCACGCTTCCTGCGCCTCTCTCCGAGAGAGGTTCTGTGGGGGCCTTTCTTCAAAGTCTGGCAGAGCCTTTGGAGGTTTAGCAATAAATACTGACCTGATAAAAGATAATTTTAAATAGATTTTTGAAAATAAATTATGCCACAAATATCAGAAAGGGCTGTCCTTATGCCCGCATCCCCGATACGCCGGCTTGTACCTCTCGCAGAGCAGGCCATTGCCAAGGGTATCAAAGTACATCGTCTCAACATCGGTCAGCCTGATTTGGCTTCACCTCAGGTAGGCCTCGATGCTCTTAAGAATATAGACAGGAAGGTGCTGGAATATTCGCCTTCTGACGGCTTTCTCAGCCTCAGGGAAAAACTTACCGGATATTATGATCAGTACCAGATAAAGTTGCATCCCGACGACATTATTATAACTACAGGCGGTTCCGAGGCTGTGCTTTTTGCCTTTATGTGCTGCCTTAATCCCGGCGACGAGATTATTGTGCCCGAGCCTGCGTACGCCAACTATATGGCTTTCGCCGTAAGCGCAGGCGCTGTAATCAAGCCCATAGTCAGCACCATCGACACCGGTTTTGCCCTGCCTTCCGTCGAGGAATTCGAAAAGCTCATAGGTCCTCGTACCAGGGGCATATTGATTTGCAATCCCAACAATCCTACCGGTTATCTTTACACCCGCGAAGAAATGCAGCGCATACGCGATATCGTGAAGAAATATGACCTTTTCCTTTTCAGCGCTGAGGTGTATAGGGAGTTTATCTACACGGGCAGTCCCTACATCAGTGCCTGCCACCTTGAGGGGATAGAGAACAATGTCGTGCTGATAGATTCTGTATCAAAACGTTACAGCGAGTGCGGCATACGCATAGGCGCTCTCATTACCAAGAACAAGGAGTTGCGCTCTGCCGTGATGAAGTTCTGCCAGGCCCGTCTCAGCCCGCCTCTTATCGGGCAGATAGTGGCTGAGGCTTCAATCTCGGCTCCCCGCAGCTATATGACCCGCACCTATGAGTCATATATAGAGAGACGGAATATAATGCTTAACGAACTCAACAAGATACCCGGTGTTTACAGTCCCGTGCCGATGGGCGCCTTTTATACAGTTGCCGAGCTTCCTATTGATGATGCGGACAAGTTCTGTGCTTGGTGTCTCAGCGATTTCAGTTATGAAGGGGAGACGGTGATGACGGCGCCTGCAAGCGGTTTCTATTCAGATCCGAATCTGGGCCGCAATCAGGTGCGTATCGCCTATGTGAAAGACAAGTTGGAACTTCAGAGGGCCATATTCATACTCGGCAAGGCGCTCGAAGCATATCCCGGCCGGGTTGAGTGATGCCTCTGGTTCCCAGCAAACCTTAGATTTGCAGAACTTACCGAATGTCTTCGGTATAGCTGCCGTCTTGGCCTTTCAGGCAGCGAATCATCGCCTTCGCCACGCGTTCTGAAGCACCGGGGCCACCGAGGCTCTCCCGTATTGCCTTGTAGTCAGCCAGCATCGTCTCCCTGTACTTGACGTCGGTTAGAAGACGCTCCAATTCGTCGGCCACTACATCTTCTGTGCAATCTTCCATACTATACAACTCTTTGAAAGCCAATTTGTCAAGACAGAGATTGCCTAATGAGATGTATTTGCATTTGAGCAGGAACCATTTTGCAAAATAATAGGTTGCCTTCGATGCAACCCTGTAGGCAACAACCTGGGGAGTGCCAATCAGGGCGGCCTCGAGGGAAGCGGTGCCTGAGTTGACCAAGGCAGCATCGGCACAATGCAGGGCCTGTTGAGTCTGCCCGAACACGAGGGTAAACATCTTTTTGTCGAAAGCTTCGTAGTCTTCAGCGCTGCGTCCAGGTGCTCCAGCCAGCACGAATTGGCAGTCTTCCAGCCCCTTGCGCTTGCGTAGCAGGGTAGCCGCACCTATAATGAGCGGGGTCATTGTGCGAATCTCTCCTATGCGGCTGCCTGCCAACATTGCCACTATCGGTTTGTCAGCGTCCAGCCCATGCAGGGCGCAAAAATCCTGCCTTGTCTGCTGTATGGCGGGGGAGCCGTCCACTGCATCCACCAGAGGATTCCCGCAATATATATATGGTAGTCCTTTCGAGTCGAAGTAGGGTTTTTCGAAGGGGAAGACGATGAAAAGTTTATCCACATATTTGCGGATAGTTTTTATGCGTCCTTCGCGCGAAGCCCATACCTTTGGTGCAATATAATAATATACCTTGAATCCTTTTTTCTTGGCCCATTTTGCCATCCTCAGGTTGAACCCGGGGTAGTCCACCAACACCAGCACATCTGGATTGAACCGCAGTATGTCCTGCTTGCAGAACCTGAGCCTTGATGCAATCATTCCGAGTTTTCCTACCAGTTCAAAGACGCCCATAATTGCCCCCTCGCGGTAGTCTTGTGCCTTTCCTGCTCCTACGCAGGATTCCTTGCCAGCCTCGTACTGCCTGAACACCTGCTCCATGCAGTCGCCGCCCCAGAAGCGCACGGATGCCTTGCTGTCACATTCGTACAATCCGCGCATCAGGTTCGATGCGTGAAGGTCCCCTGAGGCCTCTCCGGCAATGATGTAGTACTTCATAAGGCGGAAATTTGATGTTTTTTCTTATAAAAAACAATACAAATATAGTTAATGTCAATGATTTTTATTAATTTTGCGTCGTTTTTTGAAGGAGGTCCTTTTGAAAACATTGAAGTTAAGGAATATTAACACTTTTTATAGTATAAAATTATGATTAAACTTGGTATTAACGGTTTCGGACGTATTGGCCGTATGGTCTTCCGTGCCGCTGTAGAGAATTTCTCTAACGACATCGAGGTTGTAGGTATCAATGACCTTCTCGATCCTGAGTATCTGGCTTATATGCTGAAGTATGATTCAGTACATGGCCGTTTCGAGCATGACATCAAAGTTGAAGGCTCTTACCTCATAGTTGACGGCAAGAAGATTCGTCTTACTTCCGAGATGGATCCCGCAAACCTCAAATGGAACGAGGTTGAGGCTGACGTTGTTGTAGAGTCAACCGGTCTTTTCCTTGAGGACGAGAAAGCCCGCAAGCATATCCAGGCTGGCGCCAAGAAGGTTATTATGTCTGCTCCTTCAAAGGATTCAACTCCTATGTTCGTGTATGGTGTAAACCACACTTCATACAAGGGTCAGGACATCATCTCCAACGCATCTTGCACAACAAACTGTCTGGCTCCCATTTCCAAGGTTCTCAACGACAAGTTCGGCATCAAACGCGGTCTTATGACTACCGTTCACGCTGCAACAGCTACCCAGAAGACCGTTGACGGTCCTTCAAAGAAAGACTGGCGCGGTGGCCGTGGCATCCTCGAGAACATCATCCCTTCTTCAACAGGTGCTGCAAAGGCTGTAGGCAAGGTTCTTCCCGAGCTTAACGGCAAACTGACAGGTATGTCAATGCGTATTCCCGCTTCTGACGTTTCAGTAGTTGATCTGACTGTAGAACTCAACACCGAGGCTACCTACGAGCAGATTTGCGCTGCTATGAAGGAGGCTTCTGAAGGCGAGCTCAAAGGCATTCTCGGCTACACAGACGAGTGCGTAGTATCTACCGACTTCCGCGGTTGCCCTCTTACCTCAATCTTCGACGCAAAGGCAGGCATCCAGCTCGATCCTACTTTCGTTAAGGTTGTTTCTTGGTACGACAACGAGTGGGGTTATTCAAACAAGGTTCTTGAGATGGCCCGCGTCATCGCAAAATAGTTGTTTCAACAACATTACAGAGGGGTGGTCGTTTGACCATCCCTTTTTTGTTGCGGAATTTGATTGTTTGCTCCGTTTCTTGCGTCTTGATTCGCGTTGACGTCTGTCCTGTTCCCGTTCGAGGATTATGACAAGGCCTACAAGTACATTGAACAAAATCGTATGACCTGTATGAAGGTCATCATTGACTTGGAGAAATAACGATATTCCGCCGCATTTTTGAAGATTACTTAGGAATATGAAAAAATAACCTGCTTCAGATTTGAATTGGATTTTCGAGGTCAGATTTTCACCCGAAGATGGAGCATAGC
>JAEDMF010000078.1 GCA_016303175.1 Bacteroidales bacterium | reverse complement strand
CTTACCCCAGTTATAGAGGTATTCGGAAACCTTTTCTTCGTGGGAGGAAGGACGGGGAATTTGTGTGAGCTTGTAGAAATTGTTCCAGACGATAGCGGGCTGGAGGTCTTTTATTGTTTTCATAATCAGTTATTTGTCGCGTTTTCGATTTTTTTCATTATGGAGAACATAACTATGGCGCTTATCAGGCATAGAGCAATCAGTATGCCCCAGTTAGCCATAAGGGGTATCTTGTTCCAAAGCAAAGAGGGGATGGAACTGAGGTAGTTGCCTATGGCGGTGGCGGCAAACCAGCAGCCCATCATCATACCCTTGTACTTGGGAGGAGCCACCTTGCTGACGAAGGAAATGCCCATAGGAGAGAGCAGGAGTTCCGCAAAGGTAAGTGTAAGGTAGGTGCTGATGAGCCAGTAGGGGCTCAGTATGCTCTGGGTGCCCTGAAGGTCCTTGGGCGAGGTCAGGCCGAAGGATGCAAGGGTGATGATTACGAAACCGAGAGCGGCAACCAACATTCCGAGGGCAATCTTCTTGGGTGCGGAAGGTTCTTTGCCCTTATTGGCGAGAGCGCCGAAAATTGCCATTGAGAAGGGAGTCAGGGCAACCACGAAGAAGGGGTTGAACTGCTGGAAGTCGGAAGGTTGGGCGTGGATGGGGTCGGGCATAAAGCTGTACAGCGCGTAGGCGCCTCCAAGCAGGAGAGCGGTCACTGCGGCGGAAATGCCCTTGCCCTTGACGCTGTTGCTCTGGAAAACGGAGAACAGGGCGTACACAGCTGCAGCGATGAGGGCGAGGCTGCCTATGTTGAACCAGATGCGGGATACGCCGCCCACTTCAAGATTGGTATAGTTCTTGGCGAAGAAAGTGAGGGCTGAGCCGTTCTGGTGGAAGGCCATCCAGAAGAAAATGACGACGGCGAATACCAGCAACAGGGCAACAATTCTGTCTTTGGTCTGTTTGGGAGTGAGCTCCTGCACGGGGGCGGAACTGCCGTTGTCGGCTTTCTGCTTTGTGTTGACATCTGCGTGGGCGAACCATTTGCGGCATCCGAGATAGATGGCAACGGAGAAAATCAGCGATACGCAGGCAACTGCGAAGCAGAGCCCGTAGGCTCCCGAGAGAGCCTCCAGATATGCAGGCTCCTGACAGGCGGCATCGTATACGAAGCCCTTGCCTGAGAGGTACCAGTTTGTCATCCATTTGGCCACAGCGGGAGCGAACATTGCGCCTATGTTGATTGCCATATAAAAGAGGCTGAATGCGCTGTCCCTCTTTGAGGCGTATTGGGGGTCGTCATAGAGATTGCCCACTAGCACCTGAAGATTGCCCTTGAACAATCCGGTGCCCACAGCCACGAGGGCAAGACCGCCCAACATTGCTATTTTGCCGGTCAGGCCCGAATCCGTCGGTATGGCTAGAGCGAGATAGCCTATGAACATTACGGCAAAGCCGGTAAGCACGCATTTGCCGTAGCCTATCTTGTCTGCCAGAATACCTCCTACCAGAGGCATGAAATAAACACCGGCCAGAAAAATTGCATATACTTGGCCGGCAGCTGCTTCATCCCAGCCGAATTTGGCCTGCATCAGCAGGGCCAGAATGGCCAGCATGGTGTAGTAGCCGAAACGCTCTCCCGTATTGGCGAGAGCAAGGGCGAAGAGCCCTTTTGGTTGGTTTTTGAACATATTGTAAAAAGTATTAAATATCTATTCCTTCCATCTGCTCCGTGGTGCGGAGGTTGTCGCGTATGAAATCCTGCCTCTGCTGGGTGTTGTCGCCCATATAGAAATTCAGAATCTGCTGTATGGTCTCGTCCTTGCTCAGGGTGACATCCTGAAGCCTCATGTCGGGGCCTATGAAATCCTTGAACTCGTCTCCGGAAATTTCTCCCAGACCTTTGAATCGTGTGATTTCGGCCTTTTTGCCTATTTTGGACACTGCGGCTTCCTTTTCTTCGCGGCTGAAGCAGTAGTAGGATTCCTTGGGACCCTTCACCCTGAAGAGGGGGGTGTCCAGGATGTACACATGACCGTCCCTGACCAGGTCGGGGAAGAACTTCAGCAAGAAGGTCAGCACCAGCAGGCGGATGTGCATTCCATCGTCGTCGGCATCGGTGGCCACCACTATGTTGTTGTAGCGCAGATTTGCGTAGTCATCCTCCACTCCGAGGGCGGATATAAGCAGCATAAGTTCTTGATTTGCAGATACTTTTGCTGCACTCTCCTTAAAGCAGTTGATGGGCTTGCCCCTAAGGCTGAACACGGCTTGGGTATTGGCGTCCCTCACCTTTGTGAAAGTACCTGACGCCGAGTTTCCCTCCGTGATGAAGATGCTGCTCTGCTCCGCGAGATAGACCTTGTCCTTGGGCAGTTTGTCATTGTAGTGATAGCGGCAGTCACGCAGTTTGGGATTGTATTCGTCCTTTTTGCGCTTGGTCTTGATTTTGCCCACTACCTCGTTCTTCTGCTTGCGGATGCGCTCGTTTTCGTTTATCTTATCCTGGATAATTTGCTGGATATCCTTGTGGATGTGCAGGTAGTTGTCCAGATTGGTTTTGATGAAGTCGCCTACGAAGCCGCGTATGGTAGGACCCTTGTCCGTGTCTATCACGGCCCCGTCAGCGTTTTTGACGGGTTTTTCCCACATATAGACGGAACTCATCTTCGTCTTGGCCTGGTTAGCGAAGTTTGGCTCCTGCACTCTCATAGAGATTGCTCCGATAATGCCTCCTCGTATGTCCTCAGGATCGTAGTCCTTCTTGTAGAATTCCTTCAAGGTCTTGGCTACAGCCTCGCGGAAGGCCGCCTGATGCGTACCTCCGTCGCGGGTGAACTGTCCGTTCACGAAGGAAGAAATATCCTCCTTGTCCATATTGCCGTGGGTGAACACTATTTCGATATCCTCATCCTCTATGTGAATGGGAGGGTAGAGGGGTTCTTCGGTCATGGAGTCGTTCACCAAATCGAGCAGACCGTTTTCGCTCTTGTAAACCTTGCCGTTAAGATGTAGCGAGAGTCCCTTGTTAAGGTAGGAGTAGTGCTTGACCATCCTTTCCACAATGTCGGGACGGAAGTGGTAGTCCACGAACTTGAGCGGGTCCGGAGTGAACTCCACATAGGTGCCGTTCTTCTCCTTGGGTGCGTCCCTGAGACCGCTTTCCAGCAATTTGCCTCTGCGGTAGCGCGCGAAGGAAGCTTTGCCTTCGCGGTAGGACTCCACGAAGAAGTCCACACTCAGCGCGTTGGCGGCCTTGATACCCACACCGTTCATGCCTACGCTTTTCACGAAGGCCTTGTCGTCAAATTTTCCGCCTGTGTTCAGTTTGCTGCTGACATCCACAACCTTGCCCAGAGGGATGCCCCTGCCGTAGTCCCTCACTTTTACGGAGGCCTCGTCCACGGTCAGGTTGATTTGCTTGCCGGCATGCATGCGGAACTCGTCTATACTGTTGTCAACCACCTCCTTGAGCAGGACGTAGATGCCGTCTGCAGCATGTTCGCCGTTACCCAGCTGTCCGATGTACATACCCGGACGGCTGCGTATGTGTTCCATTCCGTCCAGCGTACGTATGTTGTCGTCTTCGTAGCGTAGTTCGTTGGTCTGCTTGATATCCTCTTCCATTTCTACTTCTTCAAAATCTTCAGTATAGCTCCTGTTATGTTGATGATGATGTATCCGGTAAAAGTTGTGAGAATCACCGTACTCCAGTGCAGGTGTGCCACAAGGGCTGCGCTAACGGACAATATGGCCAGGCCGAAGAAGGTAATCATCCTCCAGTCAGGTTTGTCTGTCTTCTGCACTTTCATTGAGAACATCGGAATGCCGCTCACGAGCAGGATGCACAATATTGCGCTCAGTAGCGGAATGAACCACACTCCTGTCAGGGTGGCTGTCAAAGCGCTCTCCGGCATTGCGGAAATCCAGGTTGCCAGTGAGCCGCAAATCATTGCGCAGGCCGGGGTGGGAAGGCCGATGAAACTCTTTACCTGCCTCTCGTCAAGGTTGAACTTTGCCAGCCTCAAACCGGAAAACGCGGCGATGAGCAGCGGTGTCCAGCATAAGGGGTGTTCAATGCCCAAGCTGCCTTTGAGTGTGCCAAACAACATAACGGAGGGAAGCACGCCGAAGGTCACCTGGTCTGCCAGGCTGTCCAGTTCCTTGCCTATGGGAGACCAGGCATTCAGCAGTCGGGCGGAAAATCCGTCGAAGAAATCGAAGATTCCTCCCGCAATCATGCAGAGGAAAGCCTCCTGATACCATCCTTCCAATGCAAGGATGATACCCACCACTCCGCACAGGAGGTTTAGTGAGGTTATGCAGTTGGGGATGTGTTTGCTGATGGACATAGACTAAAGGCCGAGTTTTTTGCGAATGTCTTTGGGCAGGGCCTCTTTGTTTACGACAAAGTTGAGGGTCTTGTAGCGGATGAAGGTGTCGGACATATACCAGATACCCTTGTATTTGCCGCTGTCGCCCCAGGAGTTCTTCACCATGAAGTATTTGGTTCCGTTCTGGTCCTGGGCATAGCCGTAGATGTGCATTCCGTGGTCATCTGTGGTCATTTTGCGGTCATAGGCGCTCAGACGGAGAGAATCGCTGACAGAGTCGATTTCCTCGGGAAGAGTGAGCTCGACCTCTTTTTTGTCGGAGTCCTTGTCCTTTCCTACCCAATGCTCCTGGTCGGAGCCGGTTTTCTTCTCGTCCTTTTTGGGCTTGAGGATTACTCCGAGGCCGTCACGGGTGAAGCCTTTCTCAGAAACATCGCCTCCCCAGAGAGCGGTGTACCCTTTGTCGATGGCGTTGTAGAGAATCTTCATCATATCTTCTGACGGTACATTGTAGCCCTTTGAACCGCGCCAGTTGTCACAAACCTCGATTTCGCATTCCTTGTACCAGGGCTGGTCGGAGAAGGAGCAGATGTTCACATAGTCGTCTGCATTGAATTTGAGAACTTCGTCCCTGTAAGTCTCGGGGGTAACGGTCTTGTTTCCTTCCTTGAATTCCTTGGTCCAATCGCCCATATATGCTTGTATTACGGCGTTCAGACCTTTGTGCCAGGCTGTGGTGAGCACGTTGCCGCGGCCACTCTGAGCCTTGAGCACAGCATCCACATAAGCCTTGAGTACTGCGTCCAGTTCGGCCTGCTCCGGCTTTTCGCTGCCGTAGTTGTAGCCGCTGTACACGCTCTCGGGTACAATGCCGTAGCGGCTGATGGTGGTGAACACATCGCCGAAACCGCTGCCGGCGCTGAAGCCCATCTTGCCGTCCAGGCGGACATATTTCTTTGCTCTGTCGCTGTAGGCGTGGCCCACAACCCACATTTCAGACAAATCGTAGGTCTTGTTCTGGGTGCGCAGAAGCTCACTTTCGATGAAACTCAGGGCAGAGAAGCACCAGCAGGTGCCGCTGCGGTATTGGTTCTTGATACTGGTGATGGGGTTCTCCTTGATGGTGGTGAACTGGTACTCAGCCTCTTTGGCCGTTTCTTTCTTTTCTTGGGCAAGGGCCAGAGAGCAGCTTGCCAGAAGTGCGATTGCGCAGGAAATGATAGCTTTCATATTCTGTCTCATATAATTGCGAATTTTGTATCCGGTACTATTATAGGAATCTTTTTTTCATATTCCTAATTTTGGCCGACAAACGGCAAATTTAGCAATTTTTTCTTAACTTTGCGCCGATGTTGTTCCTAAGAAAAAACACCTTCCCTGCATCCGTCGATGCCGAAAGCATAGTCGGGATGCCTCTTGTGCTGTTTGAAGGCCCGATTATGGTTATAGATGGACCGGGGCACGACTATGACAAGGCTATACGATATCTCAGACGCCGCAAGGTAATTGGCTTCGATACGGAAACACGCCCGGTGTTTACTTCCAGGGCTCCCCAGAATGGAGTTGCCCTCCTGCAACTGTCGTCCGGCCGCCACGCCTTTCTTTTCCGTCTGCACAGGATGGGACTCCCCGACGAACTGGTGGAAATACTCTCCAGTCCTAATATAGTCAAGGTGGGCGCTTCCGTACACGATGACATCCGCGGCTTGCAGAAAATATATCCTTTCACTGCCAACGCTTTCGTGGATTTGCAGAAAATCTGCGGAGACTGGGGCATCACTGACAAGAGTGTGAAGAAACTCACGGCCATCATTATGGGCAGGCGCATTTCCAAAACGCAGCAGCTCAGCAATTGGGAAGCTCCCCAACTGAGCGATGCTCAGAAGATATATGCCGCAACCGATGCTTGGATATGCAGGGAAATGTATTTCAAACTTTTGTCAACCCGTAAACTTTCAAAGCCGGAGTGACTTAAGTTTCGCAAGTGCGAAACACCTTATTTAGAGATGCTTAAGCATCGATAGTAAGTCCTTTCCCCGAGGGAAAGGATTTAGGATAGGGGTAACGTAGATGAGAAATGTGCGGTAGGAAGAAGTTTCGCAAGCCGCACAACCATCGAGATAATAGATAATTATGAACTTGCGAAACTTGAGAAGAGTGAAATACAATCAACGTGATTACAGTCTGATGGGAATTGTCAATCTTACGGACAATTCTTTTCTGGAAAGAAGCCGTATGGCCGGCAAGAGTATCGACGAGGTTATTGAGAGAGTTGCCGGTATGGCGGAGTGTGGCGCGGAATATATTGATGTCGGCGCCTGCAGCACAGCCCCGGGAGTTGCCCAAGTCAGCGCGGAAGTGGAACTTTCCAGGCTTGAAAAGGTGCTGCCGCCTCTTATGGATGCTTTCCCGCACTTGAAATTCTCGGTGGACACATATCGCCCGGAGGTCGTAGCTGCATTGGCAAAGTATGGCAAAGCGTTCATTGTCAATGATGTGAAAACGGCGGATTTGAGTTCTGATATGGTGGCTCTTACCGCCTCGCTGGGCTTTGAGTATATAGCTATGGACAGCAGCAGCGATCCATATTCTTTTTTTGAAGTATTCGCCGAGAGAGCTGCCAAGGCCGGACTTGACTCGTGGATACTGGACCCCGGTTTCGGATTCGGCAAGAGTGTGGAGCAGAATTGGGAGGTGTTGGAAAAACTTCCTGCCTTGCGGGACTTCGGACGCCCCGTTCTTGCGGCCCTTTCCCATAAACGTATGATATTTATGCCCTTGGGCCTTACTCCGGCTACCTGTTCCCTCCAATCCGTCCAGGCGGAACTCCGGTGCGTAGAGCTCGGCGCCGACATTATCAGGACCCACGACCTCAATCTACATTCACATAGATAAGGATATAGTCGTTCAGCGGGGGTCCTGCGTGTATTTCCATAGGGGCGCTGCAGGGTAGTCCCAGAGAGCGTATCCGCAGCCCTTCCCCATTCTCATCCAGTTCCCATTCCATTCTTCCGTCCTCCCTGTCGTCCTCAACGAAATCTTCTCTCAGACTCAATGCCATTTTGCTTGGCCTCTTGTCTATATCCAAGTGCAGGGTGCCTCCCCTTGGGAGGTTGTAGTAATTCTCGTACCATTTACCGCCCACCGTTGTCCCTCCCGGTATTAGACGCAGATACGGCTCGGTGGTCTTCAGGGCGCTTTTATCCAGCCTCCAGCTGTCCTCGCACAGCAGTCCGTCCGCGTGGGGCTTGACACAGAGATGGTAGTGCGTCCCCCGTTTGACGCTGCCTCCTTCCGCTTCTTTTATATAGAAACGATAGGTCAGTACGCCTTCGCCTTCGGTATGGTAAGAATCTGAATTGTATTCCACTTCCAATTCCAGAAATGAGCAGCCTGCCGGCAGCGCCGCACTCGCCGCACTCGC
>JAEDMF010000077.1 GCA_016303175.1 Bacteroidales bacterium | reverse complement strand
TCCTTGTAGCCCAGGCAGGAAAAGGTCAGACTGCCCTTTTCGGGAACAGTAATGCTGTAATTGCCGTCAAGGTCAGAGATGGTGCCGTTGGATGTCTTGTCCGTCTGGTAAACGGTGACGGACATAGCCGGTGCTCCGGAACTGTCCACAATCTTTCCACTCACCTTTATCTGAGCATTCAGGCAAAGGGACGAAAGCAGGACAGCAGCTGCCGATGCAAGCAAACGTTTCATAGATTTCATTTTATTGTCATTTCTACCGGTTGGCCGTGGATGCAGTCAACCTCCAATTTCTGTCCGGATATTTCTATTACCCTATGCAGGCTTGTACTGCTCTGGGCTGTAGTATAGGTTTTTTCGCTTAGACCGAGGTCGGGGCAGCACACGCTCACTATGCGGCCACCTTCCTTGAGGGGCCTTTCCATCACTATGGTCTCGGCAGGGATGGAACTTACGGCTGTGCCCTTGCCGCTGTAGCCCTTGTAGCTGATGTATGCGGTGATGCCTGTCTCGATGTCACGCACTACATGCGCGGAGGCATCTGCCTGTATCACCTCGTAGGGTTTCTTGCGCGTACACTTGCCTATCTGGGCACCCGTGGGCTCGACTAAAATCAGATACTCATAAGATGCGCCTGAAGGGCTGACTCCGTGGTCCAGATAGGCTGTCACGAAGTCGCCTTTGCCCACCTGCTTGTTCATATTGTCAGGAGAGCTCTGCTCCTTGAATTCTATGCAAAGAGGCTGGCCCGCAGGAACGACGTAACAGTTCCCGCTAAGATCCTCCACCGCCACGGTTTCGCCTCCGGAAGCCCTCCAGCTGCGGGGGAAACCACCGAAAACGTTGTCGTTGAGCAGCAGGGTCTCGCTGCGGTCGTTCATTGCGTTCTGGAAAAGGGTGGTCTCGGTGGGATATTGGGAAGAGTTGCTAATATTGGTGCCCAACATCACTATCCTGTTGTCAAAGCAAAAGGCGCTCTTGGTGGCGGTGGCTCCCGCGCAGAAATTCACCCTATCCTTTTCGACATAGGTGAAAGCCAGACAACCGTTGCGTCCCTCAAGGGAAGATGCTCCGGGGAAGCGGCTCACGTTGCGCTCCATCAGCGTTCCCTTGTTGGGGCTGTTGAGCAGTTCGAAGGGCAGGTGTATCGTAGTCGTGCCCGGGATGCGGTTCCAGTCCCAACCTGGCTCACGCAGCCTCGAATCGTCGGCCGAGGCGGGATTGCCGGAGTTCTGGATTTCCACTGAACCGTAGCTGAGATACCTGCCAAAGCGGTTTTCCCTGGCGTAGATTTCCGATGCCCAGACGTCAGTGTTGTAGGACTTGAGCGTCACCATCCAGCCGCCTCTGCGCATAATGCCGAAGGCTCCATAATTATATACGCGGAAGCCCTCCACAGGGCCTACAGGCTTGATTCCTGCTTTTTTCAAACGGGCGTTGACATCCTTGTTGCGGCCTCCCAAATACAAAAAGGCGGAGCCGAGCTCGGCGTCGTTGTCCATAACGGCAAGAAAGCCGTAGGTGTCGTAAACCTTGGGGGGAATGAAACCTCCGAAAGGGTGACGGCCTCCTATGCCCATACCCCAATCGTATTTGTTGCAATAGTCGAGCATGGCCATAAGCCCCTTCTTCAGGGCTGCGCGGGCCGCGTCGTCCGGTTGGAAGGATGTATCCAGGACAAGGCGGAGATAGGTGCCGAGCGTGGAATATGCTCCGGTGGCATAGGCAGGATAGTGACCTCCGTGATGGAAGGCAGTACCGTCAATCTTGATACCTCCAATGGTGCCGGGGGTCAGGCTCATCGAGCGGGACATCCAGCCTGCGAGAGCGGACATCGCGGCATATTGCCTGCCGGGAGTGCTCTCCAGCAAGGCGGCAGTCAATTTGGGCAGAAGAAGCGTATTCCAGGTATCGATGATCTCATCTCGCCCTTCTTCATAAGGCAGGCGGCATTCTGCAAGACCGCTCCAATAGCGCAGGGTCCTGAAATACTCAACATCCCTACCGGCGGCACGGATTTCGTCGCGCAGCATCCAAAGGGCATTGCTCCAACCCCTTATGTTGTAGCCGTAGTGATGGTTGGTGCCCATTCCGCTGCCCCAGCAGAAGCCTTGGTACAGCAGGTGGTCTCCGACGAGGAAGAAGCGTTCAAGAGCCTTGGCATCCTTGGTGAAATAATAATCCAAGGCATAGCGGTACAATACGTTGAAGGCCTCCTGGATCTTCACGTCACAGCCTTTCTCATATTCGTCATTGCTCACGATAGGCCTGCCCCGAAGCGTGCCGTCCGGCAATTTCTCCAATTGCAGGGCCTCGTACATCTTCTCCAGTTTCGGACGGAACTTCACTGCGTCATAATTGCCGGAAGACGGGACCTCGTCGTCATAGAACTCGTCCAGATGTTTCTTCACAAGGGCCAAGTCTGCCTCCTGAGCAGGGCTGAGGGGGCCGGCATCCTCAAAATCCGGGAAGGATTCCCACCACCACAAGCGGCACCACTGCCACATGCTCTTGCGGGCGAGGAAGTGGTTGTTGTCAGGAATCTGATAGTCAGGAGTGACCTGGGCATTGATGGGAGTAGTGGTAAAACTCAACCTGTCAATGTACAAGGTACCTGAGGGGAGGGTTGCAGGAGGTCTGACGGCAAGCACTACTCCATCCTTGGGGTAGCTTTCCTTGGGCAGGTCACCATAATAGCCCTCTCCCACGTGCATGTCCAGATATTTGACCCAAACGGCTCTCCAACCCTTGAAATCAAGGTTCACATTGAACCAGCAAAGCTCCGCTCCGGCGGCGTTCCTGATTGAGAAACGGGCCTGCTGCTGCACCGGGGCGTCGTTACACATCCACAACATCACACCGTTGCGGGGATGTGCCATTGAGGCGGACAAGGCGGAAGCATCGATAACCATCAGCTCAGCCTGGCCCATCCATGAAAAGGCAAGCGAGGCGTTGCCGTCCTTGAAGCGTTCGCGGCTAAGGTTCACTGTTCCGCGACCCCTTGTTTTCACGCAGGCAGGCACGGTCTCCTCAAAAGAATACTGTGCCTGTGCTCCCCTTGCGACAAGGGCCATGCCCAAGGCAAGGAGCGAGAATAAAATCCGTTTCATTAAAGGTTCTTCCTGCGAATTAGAGCTTCAAGGAAGTAGTAATCGGCGTAGTTGAGAGGAACGTCAATGTACGAACCGTGAGGAATGCTTCCTACAGAATGTTTGAGAAGGAAGCCGCCGTTGGTGCCCGGTTCAGCAAGATAAGGAGCCTTGGAGAGGCTGAGTATCATTTTGTCAGCAGCTTCGAAATAGCTCTTGTCGCCGGTTATGCTGTAGAGGCGGTAGAGAGCCGAGGCAATGATGGCGGCAGATGAAACGTCCCTATATTCGCCCGGGCGGTCGAAGTCCCAATAGGGAACCATATCCTCGGGAAGGTTGGGATGGTTCAGGATGAAGGCAGCTACATTCTTGGCATGGTCCAGATACCTCTGATAGCCGGTGTTCATATAAGCATTGGTGTAACCGTATATGGCCCAGGCCTGTCCGCGTGCCCAGGAGCTGTCGTCGGCTGCACCCTGTGCTGTGCAACGGCGACGCACACTGCCGTCAGCCAAAGAATAATCAACAACGTGGAAGCAGCTGTTGTCCTCGCGGAAGTGGTTTTCGAGAGTCTTGTCGGCGTGGCTGACAGCCAGATTGAAATAGGTGGAGTCACCCGTCATTTCGGTCACGTCGAAGAAAAGGTCGAGGTTCATCATATTGTCGATAATGACGGGACATTCCCAACCTCTTTCGCTCTGCCAACCGTTGTTCACTACATTCCACGATTGGATGATGCCGGCTACGGGGCGGAAACGGGTGGCAAGAGACTGGGCTGCATTTATGAGAACCTGGCGGTAAGGCTCTATGTTCTTGAGCCTGTAACCGTTGCCATAACTGTCGTTAATCATGAAGCCGATGTCGTGATGCCATTTCAGGTACTGGATGGTGTCCAGTTTCTCGGTGAAGTGCACAGCGTCCTCTGCCCATTTCTCGTCTCCGGTAAGTTCATACATATACCAGAGGGAGCCGGCAAAGAAACCGCTTACCCAGTCATCCTCGGGGACGAACACAATCTTCCCGTCAATATATGAAGAAGGTATCAGATAATCATTCTCCACTGTGCTGGCCTTGACCAGATCAGCAAGCTGGACCTTGGCCACTTCTATGTCGTTTTCAATAGCACGGTCAATGTTGGTGCAGGATAGGGCAGTCGCAGCAAAAGCGGCTGCAAGAATCAGGTAATATCTCTTCATAAAATCAAAAATTTTCTGTCGTTCCTGCCGAAAGGGCATTTTTAGCAAATTTAATAATATCTTTGAACTCTCAAAGAGAATGACATTGAAAAAACCTTGAATCCCGACAGATTTATGATACATTTCCGACACAATCTCCTTCTATTCTGCCCACTGTTGGCGCTGCTATTCTGCAGTTCCTGCGGAAAGTCCTACAACGAACTCGCAGGCTATGCCCAGGGAGGGATATGGACAGTCAAATGCAGCGGGGGCGACATTGGAGCGGAACAGCTCAAAGAGGGTCTGGACAGCATACTTGCCGTAATCGACAGGGCAGTGTCCGGCTACAATCCCGGTTCTCTGCTGTCAAAGTACAATGCGGGTGAGCAGATACGGGATGACGGTAGTGCGGAATACGGGGTTTTCCGAGACCTGTGTGACTTTTGTGACTCAATTTACATAGCCACCGGTGGGGTCGTGGACTGTCGCGCGGCGGCCCTTTACGATATATGGGGTTTCGGCTTCAAAAACGGGCAGATGCCGGATGAAGCGGCAGTCAAAGCGGCAATGAAGGACCGTAGCAAACTGAATTTCAACGCCGTGGCCCAGGGATACAGCGCAGACCTGATGGCGGAATACCTGAAAAGGCACGGGGTGCAGGATATGCTTGTCAACATAGGAGGCGAGATGTTCTGCCGCGGGCTCAATCCCAAAGGAGAGCCTTGGAGCATAGGCATAGATACGCCGCGTGACGGAAACAACGAGCCGGGGAAAGACCTGAGCCGCATTTTCCGCGTAAGACGGGAATGTGCAGTGGTCACCTCAGGCAACTACCGCAAGTTCTACGTCAGGGACGGGATCAAGTATTCCCACAGCATAGACCCACGCACAGGCCGGCCCGTAAGCCATAACCTACTAAGCGCCACAGTAATAGCTCCGAATTCCGCGCTGGCTGACGCGCTGGCGACCTATTGTATGGTGGTGGGGATGGAAGAAGCCCGACAGTTCATTCTTTCCCGTGAAGACCTGGAGGCCTGTCTGATAAGCGGAGACGGAATCTGGGAATCGCCCGGCTTCGGCGATGCCCGGTAGAACACTGCCAACGCAAGACAAGAGCCGTATCAAAGCGAGAGACTACGCAAGGCGGTAGCTTGAGCAAGGCCGCTACCTCAAATCGGTAATGACCCAGGAAGAATCGAAGGCGGACAAATCCGGAGTGAACTCCCCCGAAACAGCCTTCTTGGGAAGCAACTGCGCCCCTTTGACCTGAATCAGCAGACTTCCTTGATTCTTGATTGTAGCCAGAATCACCGAAGGCAGGCCGTTCCTGTCATACTGTATCTGTATATCCGCCTTTTTCGGATTCAAGCCGAAGGCCTCAAACAACTGGTCCGGCGCGGATGCAGAGAACTCCTTGACAGGCTCCATTATGAGTTCACGACTTAGGGGCAGAAGAGTATATGTGCTGCTGCCGTCGCAGAGCAACACAACTCCCTCGCTCTCAAAACTCAGACACTTGTCCTGATATACTATGCTGCCCTCCCCAGACTGTCCGCGACCCTTCTGCTGGTGAAGTTCGTAGATGAATTGAAGTTCTACCCTATGATCTTCGAGCACCCGGGCAAACTTTTCGGCATCCGTCTGCTGGGCGAAAGCGCAAAGCATCAAGGATATGAGAGTCTGAAGCATCATATTGACGGCAACTCTACTTTATGTAGGCATCCAATATGCTCTGGAGTGAGGCAAGGTCGGGCACGAGCACCTCACGGGGCTTTGAGCCACGGCTGGGACCTACCACACCGGCCGCCTCCAACTGGTCCATAATCTTGCCTGCGCGGGCAAAACCCAGAGACATCTTCCTCTGGAGCATAGTAGTGGATATCTGGCCGCTCAGCACAGCCTGCTTGGCAGCTTCCTCAAAATTGGGGTCGATATTCTTCATATCCACCATTCCCATCTCCCCTCCGGCGGCGGAGCCATCCAGAGCACCCGGTTCGGGCAAGTAATAGGGCTGGGAATAACATTGTCTAAAACCAGTCTGCTCCGCAACGAATGAAGTCAGCCTTTCGGTTTCATCCGGATCTATGAGGGCACACTGCACGCGCTCGGCGTCCGCTCCGGTGAAATACAGCATATCTCCCCTGCCTATCAGTTTCTCCGCCCCCTTCTGTCCGAGAATGGTGATGGAGTCTTGGGATGCTACGGTACGGAAGGCAATGCGGGTAGGGAAATTACCCTTGATGGTACCGGTAATAACGTCCACGGAAGGCCTTTGGGTAGCTATGATGATGTGCAGTCCCGCCGCACGGCCCTTGGCTGCCAGACGATTGATGCTGTTCTCTATGCTGCGCGCAATATTCTTGTCGGACCCAAATCCGGCCTTGGTAAGGTCTGCATACTCGTCCACCACTATGACCAGATAAGGCATATAATAATGGCCGTCCGTAGGAAGCAGGAAACGCTTCTTGAATTTCTCGTTATATATGGTCACCTTGTTTACACCTGCCTGAGACATAAGCAGATAGCGGTTATCCATCTCCACGCAGAGGGAACGCAGAACCTCCTCCGCCGATTTGGCGTCCTTGATTATGGCGCACTCCTCGTCCGTCTTGCCGGGATTGTCCGCCCCCGCAGGAAGAACGGCCAGATAGTGCTTGAGCAATTTGCCGTACTGCTGGAACTCCACCATCTTAGGATCGACGAAGACAAACTTCATCTCGGTAGGATGCTTACTGTATAGCAGGGACGATATTATAGCATTGAGGCACACGGACTTACCCTGCTTTGTAGCGCCGGCCACCAACAAATGGGGAGCATCCGCAAGGTCGAACACCTTGGCCTTGGTAGTAATGGTATAGCCCAGAGCTATGGGCAGTTCGTACTTGTTGTTCCTGAAGGAATCGCTGTTGAGTATGGCCTTCAAGGGCACGACGGAAGCCCTCTCGTTGGGCACCTCTATCCCGACAGCATCAGGCAAAAGCACCACACGGACTCCCTTGTTGCCCAGTTTCAGGGCGATGTCTTCCTCCCTATTCTTCACGCTTGCTACGCGCATACCGTCAGCGAGGGTAATCTTATATAGAGTAACCGTGTAGCCACAGGAGGCCTTTATCTCATCAATGGCTATCTTGAAGGAGGCAAGAGTCGCCTTGATTTTCTCGAGGTTGCGGTTGATTTCCGACTCGGGGATGGAGAAACGCTTGTCGGCATAATCCAGCAGAAGATCGAGCGGAGGCATCTTGTAACGTCCCAGTTCACCCTTGATATCCAAGGGAGGAAGTTCTTTCTTGACCTCGGTATCAAGTTTCTCCTCAGGGCCCTGAATGGTCACTTTCAGATCTGATATGTCCGAATCGGGGTTTTCTTCCTCGGGGTACTCTTCCTCGGGGTACTCTTCTCCAGAGCCATCACCCTGCACAAGTTCATCTGTCAGTTCAGGGGCATTTTCATCCTCCTGGGCATCATCAGGACCGGTTTCCGTATAATTTTCGTTATCGTCTTCCTCATCCGCTTTGCCTTCCGCACCTGCTTCTCCTTCCTCATCCGCTTTGCCTTCCGCACTGTCATCCGCCTCCAACTCCCCTTCACCATCTTGCGAGGCTTTGCGCCTGC
>JAEDMF010000076.1 GCA_016303175.1 Bacteroidales bacterium | reverse complement strand
CCACGGAATCAGCTCTGTCCACCGCCACGAGAATCTGTCTGTTGTAGTCATTGACAAGCCTGCCCACCTGATTGGTCATACGGCGGAACTCGATCACAGTTATTATCGCAGACACCAGCAATATCGCCACTATAGCCAGCACTGATATTACCAGCTTTCCGCTCATCGACAGATGCGAGAGCTTTCTTATGTTTTTAAATCTCAACGCCATATTATTGACTTTCATTCTAACCTGCAAATATAGCGAAAAATACGTATCTTTGCAGTAATGGAAAGGCAGATACAGGACAAATTGAGAGAGTGGGCTTCCACCTACAATGCTCCGCAATATTTTACGGAGGACCCCATCGCCTTTCCCAGACGCTACGCGAATCTGATGAAAGAGGGACAGGCCTGTCTTCAGGACGTGGAGATTGCGGCTCTGATGGCCGGACATCTGGCCTGGGGCAGACGTTCAATGATAGTCAGGGATACCGAAAGGCTGATGACCCAGATGAACCACAAGCCCTACGAATATGTGATGGAGGGGGTATGGAGGGACGAGCCCACAAGCCTGCACCGCACAATCAAATGGTGCGACATCGCGCGCATAATGTCAAGGCTCAGAGATATTTACCGCCACTGCGACTCCATCGAGCAAATGAGTATCGGAGAGATACGGTGTGACATTTTCGGCGCCAAGCCGGACAAGAAAGCAGCCAACAAGAAAATCAATATGATACGCCGTTGGATGGTGAGGGATGACGGCATAGTGGACCTCGGGCTATGGAAGAACAGTTCCAAGAAGAATCTGCTCATTCCACTGGACGTGCACGTACACCGCAGCGCAATGGAACTGGGCTTGACCTCACGTAACAGCACGGACATAAACACCGTAATGGAGATTACCGCCGCAATGGAAGAGGTGTTTCCGGGCGATCCCTGTCTGGGAGACTTTGCGCTGTTCGGACACGGAGTGAGCAGGTCCGGGGAAAGGGAAGAAACAATCAAACACAAGCTCTGATGCCAACTCTTTACATCATCTCCGGCTGCAACGGTTCCGGCAAGACAACCTGTACGTACTCGCTCCTGCCGGAAATGCTCGAGTGCAAGCAATATGTAAATTCCGACGAGTTCGCAAAAGCCCTCTCCCCCTTCAACCCCGGCGCGGCATCCCTGAAGGCAGGAAGGCTTATGCTGTTGAAGGTCAAATATCTGATGGACAGAAATGAAACCTTCAGCATAGAGACTACCCTGGCCACGCGGACACTTATTAAAATTGCCACTATTGCACAAAACAGAGGGTACAGCGTGGTCATACTTTATTTCTGGCTCAGCAGCCCGCAAATGGCCATACAAAGAGTGCGTAACAGGGTGGCCGCAGGAGGGCACGATATACCGGAGGAAGTCATAAAAAGGCGCTATTATATGGGGCTGGACTACTTGTTCAACGACTATATTCCAATGTGTGACCACTGGATTCTCGCCGACAACAGCGACCCGCCCTTCAAGGTCATCGCCCAGGGTAGCAAAGGAGAAGAACCTATTGTACGCGATCCCAAGACATACGAAATCATTAAGACCATCACCCGATCAGCTAAGAAACTCAGTGACGAAAACAGCAGCTTGAGCGAAAAGGAGGCACAAGAATGAGAACTATCGCAGAGAATCTGAAAAGAATATCACAAACCATCCCGGAAGGGGTACAGCTGGTGGCTGTGTCCAAATACAGAAGCAGGGAGGAACTTCTCGAAGCATACGACGCCGGGCAGAGAGTCTTTGCAGAAAACAGGCCTCTGGAACTCAGCGCCAAGGCAAGCACCTTGCCCGAGGATATATGCTGGCACTTCATAGGCCATCTGCAGACCAACAAGTTGCGCTATGTACTACCCTATTGCAGTATGATTCACAGTATTGACAGTGAGCGACTTATGAACGCTGTTGAAAAATGGGCGGCAGCTGCGGGCAAAATGGTCAACGTCCTTCTGGAGGTGCATATAGGCAGGGAAGAGACCAAGCAGGGATTCAGCGGGGAGGAGACACTCGATTTGGCCCGACGGGTGAATGCGGCAAGAGGCGAAAGCAAGTGCGACGCTGGAAGCGGATGTGATGCGGAGGGCAAGGGCGGAAGCAAAGGCGACGAAGAGAGAGGGTGCGGGGCGGAATTGTGGCCGCATATCAGAATATGCGGGCTGATGGGAATGGCCTCACACAGCGACGACGAGGGTCTCATCGAAAACGACTTCTCCAGAATCGAAGCCTTATGGAATGAAATTAGACGCAGCTGCCCTAATTTGAAAGAATTCAAAGAACTTTCCATAGGAATGTCCGGTGACTATCTCATAGCCCTCAGGCACGGTGCCACAATGGTGAGGATAGGTAGCGCGATATTCGACCGGGAACAAGACTGAAACCTCGGTTGCCCGAAAGACTGACAAGAATTTCCAAATGAAACGCAAACTGCTCAACAGCGAACTCGGCCGCATTAGCGCCGACGAATATGCCCACAGCGCCGGCAGCGGCGTAGCCGTGGTCCTGGACAATATCCGCAGCGCCCACAATGTGGGTTCCGCCTTTCGCACGGCCGACGCCTTCAAGGCTGACAAGGTCGTGCTTTGCGGTATTTGCGCCACGCCCCCGTCTGCGGAAATACACAAAACGGCTCTCGGAGCGGAACTGAGTGTTCCTTGGGAGAGTTTTTCAGATACGCTGGAGGCCATAGCGAGATTGAAAGCCGAAGGTTACAGCATAGTGGCAGTGGAGCAGACGGAAGGTTCCCTGAACCTGCAGGATTTCCCCGAAGCGGCCGCCGATCTCAAAGAAAAAGTAGCTTTCATCTTCGGCAATGAAGTGGAAGGAGTACAACAGAGCGCAGTCGACATGGCCGACTACGCTCTTGAAATCCCCCAATGGGGCACCAAACATTCGCTAAATGTCTCCGTTAGTGTCGGAGTGGTTCTCTGGCATTACGTGTGCAGGCGGCAAAAAGGTTGACCAGCACCGACCCCAGAACGGCAGCTGTGGCAGAAGCAAGCAGTACAGCTATCTTGCCTGCATCTCTCATTGTTGCGACAGCCTGGGCATCTGCGATATCCCCGAATGAGAGAGTATCCACGAAAATGCTCATTGTAAAACCTATGCCGCCCAGACAAGCCACGGCGAAAAACATGGGCCAGGATGCTCCCTTAGGCATTTCGGCGGCTTTAACCTTCACCGCCACGAAACTGAAAAGAGTAATTCCGAGAGGCTTGCCCAGAACGAGACCGAGGAAAATCCCCAGTCCTACCAGACCGTACTCCGGATGACCGGCAACAGTGTGGGCAAAGATATTGAAACTTTCCGGTGAAGGAATGGTCACCCCGGCGTTGGCGAGCGCGAACAGAGGCATTATGAGATAGTTCACCCAAGGGCTCAGGGCGTGTTCCAGCTGATAACTCATATCCATCGACCCCATAGATATACGGTGCAGACGGCGCAGGCAGTGCTTCTGGGGACCATTGGGAAATTTTTCCTCATCAATGTCTGCCAGAGAATCCATCTTCTGCATATAATGAGCGCGCAGTTTATAGAATTCCTCCTTGTTGTACAGGGGCTCCGAAGGAATGAGGAAGGCCATAACCACGCCTGACATTGTAGCATGCACTCCCGAATAATAGAAGAGTACCCACACCATCAGGGCAATCACGATATAAGGGAACATTCTCTTCTCTCCTGCGCGGCGTATGAGCAGGGCAGCGGCAGCAAGGGCCAGAGCTATGCTCAGGAGTACGAAATTGACCGAGCCTCCATAGAATATTGCCACGACAAGTATCGCAATCAAATCATCCGCAATAGCAAGAGCAGTTAGGAAAACCTTCATCGATACCGGAACCTTGTCGCCCAGTACGGTCAGTATGCAGACTGCAAAGGCAATGTCGGTAGCTGTAGGAATACCCCAGCCGGTGGTAGCCTGAGTGCCGTAATTGACCGCCGAGAAAATCAGGGCCGGCATCACCACGCCACCAAGAGCCGCCACTACGGGCATAAGGGCCTTGCGCACTGACGAGAGTTCGCCGGAAGAAATTTCCCTGCGTATCTCCAGACCAACAGTAAAGAAAAAGACAGTCATCAGGATATCGTTGATGAACTTCTCCACCGTCATATCGCGGGGGAAAAGCACATCCAGATTGTGGCTGTCATTGAAGAAATGGAACTGGATATTGAGATTCAGTACAGCGTGGTAGAGATGGCGGGTGGCGGGCAAATTGGCCAGGAGCATTGCAAGGAGGACACAGCATAACAACAAAACGCCCTGAAACCAGGGCTGTCTTGTTATTCTGCCGCTCTTGCGGTTGAACTCTACTCTGCTTTTATTCCATTTATAAATAGGAATCAGCTTCATAAAGCGAGGATTTTATATCGCCTGCTCCGGCCTACTGTTGGGCAGCTGCGTCCGCCTTTGCCTGAAGTTCCTTCTGGAGAGACTCGAGAGTACGTCCTTCGGGGATATTGAGGGCCTTGCGCACCTCAGGAGTAATGTCCACGCTCTGGGCGGGATCCACATAAACCACAGAGGTGGCGTCAAATACATATATATAGCCACCCTCCTTGGCGATTTTGTCGATTGCATCCTGGCAAGCCTTCATTACGGGAGCTGTCAGGTTGGCCTGAATCTGCTGCATTTCCTGCTGCATAGACTGCTGGGTCTCCTGCACGCGGGTCTGAATCTCGCTGAGTTCCTTCTCCTTGCTCTCCCTTACGGCGGCAGTCCAGGTAGAAGCCTTCTGCTGATAAAGCTGATACTTGGTCTGGAACTCGTCGTACATTGACTTGAGCACTTCCTCGTTATCCTTGTTGATGGTTTCCATCTTCTCGCGTACCTCATCCATCTGAGGCATGAGTTGAAGCACCTCCTGAGAGTTCACGTGAGCGAACTTCTGGGCGAATGCCGCTGAGCTGACCATTGCCATAGCGGCGATCAAAAGAATCTTTTTCATACTATCTTGATTTTCAATAATTATTCATCAGAATTGCTGTCCTATCACGAAATGGAACTGGCTCTTGCCGTGGGTGGCATCGTCGAAGCCATAACCCCAGTCAACACCAAGCAAGCCTATCATAGGGAGGAATACCCTCACGCCGACACCAGCCGAACGTTTGATTTTGAAAGGGTTGAAATTCCTGATATCGCTCCAGCAGTTGCCGCCCTCAAGGAAACCGAGCACATAAATGGTGGATTGGGGCTTGAGCAGAACGGGATAGCGGAGCTCTATGGTGAATTTGTCGTACACGTTGCCGGCATAGGCGTAAGAATCGCTGTATGAGGATGTGGCTGTGGGAGTCAGGGAGTAGTTCTCGTAACCTCGCAGGGAAATGATTTCCGAACCGTAGGTATTGTAACCGCTCATACCGTCACCGCCCACTAGGAAGCCTTCGAAAGGAGAATATCCCCAATTCTTGTTGTAGTAGCCCAGATAACCGAACTGGGCCCTTGCCATCAGTACGAGATCACCGACAATTTTAGTATAGAATGTGGCCTTCAAATGCCATTTGTGGTACTCAATCCAATTGTATCTCTGGGAAGAAGTCTGCTTGCTGTAGTCTATCTTCATCGGGTCGTTCACCTTGACCTTATTGCCGTCGCTATCGTAGGTATAGCGGCGCAGCAGAGAATAGGGAGGAGTCAGGGACAGGGACAGGGACAAGTCGGAACCCTGGCGGGGGTATATCTGCTGGTCAGTGCTGTTCCTCATCAAAGTAATGGTATAGGCGAAGTTGTGCGAAATACCCGTATTGAACAGGAAGTTGTAGTTCCAGTTCTGGAGCTTGTAGGTCTGCCAGCTCAGGGTGTTCTGGAGCACAAAGAAGTTGTCAGGCCATTTGAGGCGGGTGCCTATACCTGCGACGGCACCGTACACCTCCATATACTGATCATTGTTGAGAATGTTCAGATACATATAGGAGTTGGTCTGGCGGGTATAATAGACGGAAACATTCAAGGAAGTAGGCTTTTTGCCGAAAAGCCAAGGCTCCACGAAACTTGCGGAGGCACTGGTGTAATAGGTGCCGTTGGTCTGGAAACGTATTGCAAGGTTCTGGGCGTCTCCGAGGGGAACCGGCCGCCACGCGCCCTTCTCGAACATACGATGGGTGGAGAAGTTGTTGAAGCTCACTCCGACAGTGGCCACGAAGGTATTGCCGCCCCAACCACCGGAAAGTTCGAGCTGGGACGAGGGTTTCTCCTTTACATTATATATAATGTCCACCGTATTGTTGGCCTGATTGGGGATAACCGAATAACCTCCGGGACTCATAATGGCCTCAGGGTCGAACTGGCCCATCGAGGCGATTTCCCTGATGGAGCGCTCGAAATCAGTTTGGCTGAAAAGATAACCCGGACGGGTGAACAGGGCCCGGCGGACAACTTTTTCGTTGGTCAAATCATTGCCGTTGATGACGATATTGTTCAAATACGCCGGCTTGCC
Organism: Bacteroidales bacterium; assembly: GCA_016303175.1. Taxonomy (GTDB): domain Bacteria; phylum Bacteroidota; class Bacteroidia; order Bacteroidales; family UBA932; genus Cryptobacteroides. The sequence goes on along the minus strand of JAEDMF010000076.1, from coordinate 1,499 downwards.
CTCCACAACTCTCATCTCCACGTCCACGCTGTCGCCGTCGATATTGACCTCGACAGGCTGGACATTGAAGAAAAGATAGCCGTTGTCCTTATACAACTTGGAAACGTCGGCTTCCTCCTGCTTGCCGTCGCCGAACAGGCGCTTCTCCATCGTAACGACATCGTACACATCCCCCTTCTTGATTTTGAGTATGCTTGAAAGCAGTTCGGAGGGATATACGGAGTTGCCCGTCCAAGTAATGTCACGAAAATAATATTTCTTGCCCTCCTCGAACTTGAAGTCTATGCCGAGGCGGTAAGGTTCAATGTAATATATTGAATCCTTCACTATGCGGGCGTCACGGTAACCGGCCTCGTTGAAGGTGCTGATCAGGTTGTTCTTGTCGTTGGGATACTCCTTCTCGTCAAATTTCTTGCTCTTGAAGAAGTTCATCAGCCTCATATCCCTGGTCTTCTTCATACTGTGCATCAACTTGAAGTCCTTCACGTTGTCGTTTCCCTCGAAATTGATGCGCTTGATGCGGACCTTCTCGCCCTTGTTGACATAAAAATTCACGCGTATGGCTCCACGAATCATAGTATCGGGCTTGGTTCTCACCTCCACCTCAACCTGCTGGAAACCTTTTTCCTTGTAATAACGCTTGATAATGTCTATGCTGGCGCTCTGGAGATACTCCGAGAAAGCCTGTCCTCTCTTGACGTTGAGACGCTCGTTGAGGTCCTTCTGCTCACCCTGCTTGACATTCGAGAAAGTGAAATGCGACACCCTCGGGCGCTCCACTACGCTTAGTTTGAAATAAGCACTGTCGCCCGCGGGAGACAAATGACTGATACTAAGGCTCACGTCCTCGAAGTACTTCTGCATCCAAAGACGCTTGATGATGTTGCTGATGTCATCTCCGGGAACCGTCACCTTCATACCCTTGCGCAGCCCGGTAAGCTGTATTATCTGTTCTTTTGAAAAATTACGCGCACCCTCACATTCTATGCCTCCGACAATGTACTCCTTGGGCGATGAGTAGCTGATTACAGGCACTGTACCCGCGGCCGAAGCCATAACGGGAAACAACACCATAATGAATGCCGCACAAAAAAATATTAGACGAAACAAACGCATCCTGTCCTAAAAACTCACAAATATAAGCAGATTATTTGGTTTTGCCATACCTTCTGTCCCTGAGCGCATATTCCTTGAGGGCCGCGGCGAACTCCTTCTCGCGAAAATCGGGCCACAACACGGGGGTGAAGTAGTATTCCGAATAAGCTGCTTGCCATAGCAGGTAATTGGACAGCCTCTGCTCGCCGCTGGTGCGTATTATCAGGTCGGGATCCGGCCAAGATGCCGTCACGAGATGGTCGCGTATCAAATCCATAGTCACTTCCGGCGCGTGTCCGGGATCGGCAAGAGCCTCCGCAACTATCCGTTGTGTAGCCTGAACTATATCCCATTTCCCGCTGTAGCTGAGAAAAATTATCATAGTGATGCGAGTGTTCGACGCT
>JAEDMF010000002.1 GCA_016303175.1 Bacteroidales bacterium | reverse complement strand
GTGATGCTGCTGCGTGAGGGTTGCAGGGTATCTACGTGTATCTCCGTCACCACATATCCCTTATACTGCTCCATCTGCCCCGAGAGAGAATAGAGGTCATCGCCTTCCGACAGATTCTTGTAGTCACGTTTGATGTTGCCCGACTTGTTCTGTATCTCCATCTCCATCCGTGCCTTTGGTGCCTTGTCTTTGGAGGTGATGATATCGGCAAGATAAAGATATCCGTCCGTACCCTTCAAATTCTTCAACTCAAAGCCCACCACCTCTATCTTCTTCACCAATTTTTGATTGTATGCATCCAGGGCATCAAGCACATAGACTGGATTGTGCGTCTGTTTGTGCGTAGCAGAATAGTTGAGGGTAAACAAAGGTTTGAAGCGTGCCAATGCCGTCTGCGTAGCTGTTCCGCCCATTTTCTGCGGCTCATCAAGAATAATGATGGGCCGATTGGCCGCAATCACGTCAATGGGGCGATATGAGCCGAATGCATCCCGTTTATCGTAAATAATGCGTGCTGCCGTATTATTGGCACCTTCTTTCAGCGAGGTATTGAAAGCCTGTGTATTTATGATCATAACGTTGATGTCGGAACTCTGCGAAAAAGTGGCGATGTCGCCGAGGCTATCGGAGTTGTAGATGAAGTAGCGTGCCTTCTTGCCGTAAAGTTCCATGAAATGGTCGACAGTAATGTCAAAACTTTTTTTGACACCCTCACGGATGGCAACACTGGGTACCACCACTATGAACTTTGACCACCCGTAGCGTTTGTTCAGTTCAAAAATTGTCTTGATATAGACATAGGTCTTTCCCGTGCCAGTCTCCATTTCCACGTCCAGCTGGCAGTGGCCGAGCCTTTTCACCACGTCGTTGGAAAGATGTATATTGCTTTCTGTCTGTATATGGTGAATATTATTCAGCAATGTCTCCTCATCAAGAATGATGTCTGCATTCTTATAACAGGAATTATATTCCTCAAAACTCAATTGATCCGACACCTCTGTCTCTTCCTGTTTAAAGGTGCCTCTCTGGAGACCGGCATTTGGCTGCCCGTCAAACACGCGCACCACGTTCTCCACAGCATCCGTCTGATATTGCTGTATTTTGAATCTCAGTTTCACGTCTATACCTTTTGATGTTGTTCCAAGAAGAAACGCTTTTGCTGTTCTATCTCTCGGCTCAGCTCTTCCTCGGTAGGCATATAAGCCATGTATTTGGTGGCAAACAACTGTTCGTTGCCATTCAGTACTGAATATTTAGCCATCACCTTGTCGGCCTCTGTACAAAGTAGTATGCCAATGGTCGGATTGTCTGAATCGTCTTTTACAAGGTCGTCGTACATCCGTACATACATGTCCAACTGTCCCACGTCTGCATGTGTCAGTGGGTGGGTCTTTAGCTCGAACAAGACATATCGTTTGAGCTTGATATTGTAGAACACCAAATCGATATAGAAATCACAGGTATCGGTTGTGATGTGTTTTTGCCTATCTACAAAGGCAAAGCCACGCCCCAACTCCATGATGAATTGCTGTAGATGGTCTATCAAGGCCTGCTCCAATTGGCTCTCGTCATATTGGGTGTCTTTGCGGAATCCTAAGAATTCGGCAATGACGGGGCTTTTGATATACTCCAATGGGTCGTTTGCTTCGATGTCTGGTGCAGGCAGGGCATGTCCTTCCCTGATACTTGCCATACGGCGACCATAGTATTGTGTACCTATGTTGCGACTGAGTGTTCGTGAACTCCACATCTGCTCGGAGGCTTCTTTTGCATACCATTCTCTGGCTTTAGGGTCCGCCACCTGTATGATTGTACGGAAATGCGTCCAAGTAAGATTGTGAACGCACGCGTTCACAATCTCCAGATCATTGAAACACAAATAGAACTGACGATAATACTCTAAGTTCCGCTTGCCGAAAGTGTTGCCGTATTTAGGAACCAGTTGTTCAGCCAGCGTCTTTATCAACCGTGTGCCATACTGAGCACGGGCTTCCCCATGCTGTTCTTCTTCCACTATGCGCTTACCGATGTGCCAATAGGTAAGGACCGCTACTTGGTTGGCAGCAGCGTATGCCTTTTGCCTGCCATGCTCTATGATATGGCCTATATCGCTTAGGAAGCTATTATTAATTGTCACATCATTCATACCATTCACCATTTAAGTGGGTTGACTACTCAATATTGCCTACAAAATCTTGGTTACAGTATCAGGGGAATAGGTCTTGAATATCTGCTCGAAGTTGGTGGCGGGGACTACGCGAGGAGGTCGTCGGCCAATTGTTCCAAAGCGGCCAGATCGCTGGTTTTGAAGGCAGAGCGTATGGTAGCAACACTGTCACAGACTGTCACGTCCTTAAGCGTGGAAAGGGCTTCACGCATTTTCTTGGCCGCAACAGGAGCCCAACTGCCGTTTTCCATCAGCGCAACCCTGCGGTTTTTGTAGCCCTTGTGCTGCAGATCGTGGATGAAATCTGACATAGGCGTGAAAATGTCGGCATCGTAGGTGGAAGCAGCGAGAACCATTTTGCTGTAACGGAAGGCATCCTCAAGAGCCTCCGCACGGTCGTCACGGGCAAGATCAGCAATGGCCACCTTAACACCCCTGCTGCGCAGAATTTCAGCGAGAGCTTGTGCGGCACGAGCAGTATTTCCGTAAATTGAGGCATACGCAATGAAAACACCCTCTGTCTCCGGACGATAGCTGCTCCAGGTATCGTACTGCTGTATATAATGTGAAAGATCGCCCGTGAGCACAGGACCGTGAAGGGGAGCTATTGTCTTGATATCCAGGGCAGAAGCCTTCTTTAGAAGGGCCTGTACCTGCACTCCGTATTTGCCTACGATATTGAAATAATAACGTCTTGCCTCACAGTCCCAATCATCGGTCTCATACTCCAGAGCGCCGAATTTGCCGAAGCCGTCCGCACTGAAAAGCACCTTCTCACAACTCTCATAGCTGACCATTACCTCAGGCCAATGCACGAAAGGAGCCATAATGAAAGTAAGGCTGTGACGGCCCAGACTCAGGCAGTCTCCCTCCTTGACGACAAGTTTCCTCGAAGAGAGGTCCAAACCCTCGAAGAACTGGTCAATCACAGGAAAGGTCTTGGCATTGCCGACCACAACAGCTGCCGGATATTTCTCCACAAAAGCCTTGAGGGATGCCAAATGGTCGGGCTCGCAGTGCTGGACTACAAGATAGTCGGGGGTGCGGCCGGCAAGCTCCGACTCAAGCGCGGAAAGCCATTCGGACGTCTTGCGGGCATCTATGGTGTCCATCACCGCAACCTTTTCATCTATAATTACATAACTATTGTAAGACACGCCCTCGGGCACCTTGTACTTACCCTCGAACAAATCCAAATCCTTATCGTCTGCGCCTATGTAACGTATGGCTGCCGAAATGTCTTGTTTCATAATTTCTGTCTTTCTTTATTCCTATCTTACTTTAATATCTTCCACTCTATAATTTCCTACTTCAGCACCTACGTGCACAATGGAGTACCAGGACTCGGGGTCATTGTGGCAGAGGGCGGGGAAGGTGCGGAAGTATATACCTTTATATATTGTGTTTTCCACAGAATGGTCGTGCCCGGTCATCACCATATCCACCCCGCAATTTGCAAACATTGAACAAAGCGCGTGGGTTTCCTCGAGAGGATAGTTGCTGGTATGACCCTGGGAGCCGTCTCTTTTGAAAAAATGGGTATGTGTGCATATCACCTTGTGGCGGCAGTCGGCATTGTCCCGAAGTATCTTCTCCGTCCACTGACGCTGGGCAAGTCCCATCACCGCCGACGCGGAATCCATACAGATGAAGATGTCCTTAGCTCCGGAAGGAGTGGTGACATAAAAATAATAACTGGCTGTACCAAAATACTTTGCAAACTCTGACCACTGGCCGTAATAAAGGTCGTGATTACCCACAACCATCATAGGCTCGTCCGTGGGAGAGTCCACCAGCGGCTGCACATGCTTAATGAACAGAGGCAGGTTTCCGTAGGCGTTCTGAAGGTCTCCCAGGAAAAGGACAGCGGGACAATGGTCCGTATCGGCCAAAACAGCATTCACGAATACATCCAACTCGGTTGTGACTGAATCTATGTGTATATCCGTGCATACAAACATTCTGTAGTCTTCGCTCAAAGAGGAGTAAGTCACGGCAGGATGGGTCTCATTGTATTCCCGCGACTTTGCAAAACGCTTGTTGACATCGGGGCTCTGGTTGCAGAATAAACCTGCAATATCCAAATTGCCGCGAGTGCAGGCCACCGCTCCGGCAATCAGACCAAAAACAACGGCCGCTGAAATTTTCAAATACTTTTCCATAAACTAAAACCTGTACTCGAGGCCCAGACGGGCGATGACTCCATAACTGCCGGCAGTGAGATGGAAGGAACCGCTCTGCTTGAGATATACTTCGGCAAGCAGACGAAAATGGTCCGCAACATCCCAATGCGCATCGATAAAGACCATCGGCTGCCACATACGCTCATACTCATAGGGGCTGAAGTTGGTAAGGCCCGCTCCGAGGTTCCACACCGAAGAGGCAGGTCGAACCTTGAACCATGCCTTATAAATTGCATCGAAGGGCTCCGTCACATTGTCCGAATTGCTGTTCCATTGAAGTTCGTTGTCAATGAGCTGCCGGTTGGCGAAACCTACCTGAATGCCTAGGTAATCCCAGCGGTAACCGGCGCTGACGGCCGTCACAAACTCGGACGATGAATACTTGTACAAATCACGATAGAACAGGCTGCAATCCAGAAATACGGTACCGCCCTTTTCGCTGATAGGGAAGAGCGGACGGAGGCTGATTCCGCCGGAAAACACGCCCGCACTGTGGCATTCCAAATCCGCGTCTGCCTCAAAAAATCGCACTATGGGAAGATGAGCGCCCACAGCAGCGCCGCCGTAATGACCCCAGGTAGTGTTCCAGCCATACATTCCCATCAGTGACACTCCATACCTGTCACTACGCCCCACAGGTGAATAATCTCCCCTCTCGCACTCGAATTGCCCTGCATTGCAGGAAGAATCCTTCTGCATCGCAGCAGGCCCCGTTTCAGCCGCGTCAAGATTAGCCGACGAAAGGGCAAGCATAAGAGCGCAGGAGAAAATCTTAACGTTAAAGTTCATTTTTTTATTTTTTGCCTTACAAAAATACAGTAATTTTTCGTATTTTTGGATATGATTAAGATTACTGCATCCCTGCTTGGAGTGTTTTGCTCCCTTTGCGCCTACTCCCAGAACACTGCCATCATTGCCCACAGAGGCTTTTGGAACTGCCAGGAAGGCGGCTACAGCGAGAATTCCATAGCCTCTCTGAAGTCTGCCCAGCGCCACGGATTCTGGGGCAGTGAATTTGATGTCCACATTACGGCAGACAATGTGCTGATAGTGACTCACGACCACGATGTCGAGGGCCTGCCCATAGCTACGACACAGTGGAAGGAACTCAAAAAGCACCTGCTGCCGAACCTGGAACGCCGGCCCACCCTGGAAAAATACCTGCGCCAAGGGAAAAAGCACCCGGAGACCATGCTGGTGTTGGAATTCAAGAAACAGGCTAGTCAAGAAAGGGAAGATGCAATGGTGGACAAAGCCTTTGCACTGCTCAAGAAATACCAAATGTTCAGGCCGGACAGAGTGCTTTTCATCTCCTTCAGCCGCCATATTTGCGAGAGAATAGCCCGGGAAGCGCCCGAATTCTGCAACCAATATCTGAACGGCGACCTCACGCCAGCCCAACTTAAGGAGCTGGGAATCAACGGGATGGACTACTCAAGAAAAGTCCTCACCTCTCACCCTGAATACATCTCTCAGGCAAAGGAATTGGGTCTTTCGACAAATGTGTGGACTGTAAACAAAAAGGAAGAGGCCGAATATTTCATTTCCCTCGGCATAGGAGCGATAACCACTAACGACCCCCTGATGGTTCAAGCACTTTGCAATTAGGCCGGACTAAAGCATCCGCAGCGCCTTCTTTATGACAGTCTCGACAGCGGCGGAAGGGTCAGCCTTGAGCACGGCCGCAACAGCCTTCGCTACAGCCGCCTTTGTAAAGCCCAACATCACCAGAGCCGTGGAAGCCTCGTCGGCCACACCGGACTGTGCGGCAAAGATTGACGTCGAATCCGCCATTCCCGCACCCTTCGTAATTTTGTCCTTGAGTTCTATGATGAGCCTCTGGGCCGTCTTTACTCCCAGACCCTTAACAGACTTGATTCGCGCCACGTCCTCGCTCAAAATGGCGGCCCTTATTTCCTCGCAGGTAAGAGAGCTCAGCATCATCCGCGCTGTGGCGGCGCCAACTCCGGACACACTGATAATCAGGCGGAAAAGTTCCCTCTCGTCCTTTGTGGCAAAGCCGTAATACAATTCTTCGTCCTCACGCAGGATGTGATGCACATATATCATACCTTCGCTCCTGCGATCCAAAGCAGAATAGGTCTGCAGGGAAATGAGAGCCCTGTAACCTATATTGCCCGTTTCAATCACCACATCTGTAGGCGTCAGCTCCGCTATGGAGCCCTTCACATAATCAATCATAGCTCTAGTTCCGCAAGTATCTAAGTTATTAACGTCATTTTAATCTGTAGCAAATTCCAGCCGAAACAAACTGCTGGGAATGCAGTATCGCCCGGGTGTAAGTTGCTGTAAAAGACAATTTTGTGCCGGGCACATTGACTCCGGCATTTATCATATATATCAATTCCATCGCCCTCAGGGTGACTGAACAGTCAACCACGTTGCGCCAGCCCAATCCAAGTCCCAAGTCAAAGCTGGTCGAGCTACAGAAACCTATCTGGAGCATAGGTTTCAGATGAAGTTCGTACGGCAGGGAGAAATCGTAGCTCGCGCAGGCCATAATTGCCCTCGGATTCTGCATCAGCACATCAGCGCCCTCCCGGGATTTTGTCCCGACCACATTTGCCGCTCCCAATCCGACACGCAAACCCATATATGTCCATTCGAGGCCAAGACTCAAATCGGGAGCATAGTACATTCTGACTCCCTTGTTCAATTCCGGATAGGGCAGTTTGTCGGTCTGGGCCCTGTTGACCCAAAGCGAAGCAGCAGCTCCGATGCTCAGGCGGCCACGCGGCAATTTGAAACTGTATGCGTAGCCAAGCTGCATCCCATGCCTGCCATAGTAGGAATATCCGTCGTGGCTGAGGTCCAGGAAAAACGCCCCATAAGGACTGACATATGTGGCGCCCACAGCTATGTCGAGCGGATTTTCGGCATAAAACTCATTGGAAACGAAACTGTATTTTGCCATTGTGTACACAGCGGAAGAATCCTCCGCAATCCTTGCCGGATTATAACGGAACCAATCCTTGTCCGCAAGGTTGTAACGCTGAAAATTCTGGCCACCCGACCTCAGGCAGACCATAGAGAACAAAAAGACTGCAACACAAAAGCGTTTCATTTCTTTTCCTCCTTGGCTGAAGTGTCAGTATCCAGAATTTCATCAAGGCTCTCATCCAATTCATCTCCCAAAGTGCCCTCCCGCAATTTGCGGAAGCGTATGAGAGTGCTTGTCATATATTTGTCAACCCTGTCGAAGTGCCCGCCTTCGGAAAAAGTGTGCAGACTCACGTTGCCCAGTTCCTTCATATTCTCATAAGTCGACTGCGCATTGATGTAGGACACAACATCGTCTTTCCGCCCGTGATAAAGGAAAACCCTGGCGCGCGGAGACCAGCCGCTGCAGGTCTGCGACTCGTTGATAGCGCTGATGGCCCCTGTGTCAGTCCCATCCAGAATGGCATCCATAAAATAGGGCTGGAAGACCGTTCTGGGCGAACCTCCCGCCGTCAGATATGCCGTTGACTGGTCATACACAGGCAGGCGGAAAATCATATCCGCAGGACGCTGCATATTGGCGCTGAAGACGTTCATACTGTACGCGCCCCATACATACAGGGCCATTGTAATATAAAATTTGTCCCTATTGCGGAATATCTCCCCGAGGAAATTGTACAAATCATAAGGGCCCGACAGGGCAGATACCCCAACTACATCAAAATCAGTGGAATAGCTCGCGTCCGACTCTATTGTCTTCTCAGTAAAGAACGCAGCGCCGCCACCCTGAGACCAGCCCGTAATGTAAAGGTCCTTCCCAATGTCGGCATTGAGCACCTGAGAGAGAGTACGGGAGGCATAGGCGGCGTCAATCACGCTCTTTACAAGCTCAGGGTAATAAATGAAGGGATGATCCAGCGAAGCTGTCGAGCCGTAACCAGTATATTCAGGTACAACAACAAAGTAACCGTTGGAAGCAAGAGGGATTATACATTCTTCTATTTCTTGATAATCATCTCCCTTGAAAGGACCGGAATATGCATAAAAACGCTTGGCTCCTCTGCCTTGATTCAGGGGAATGTTGGTGCCGTGGCAGTAAAGGGCCAGATGCGGTTCGGTGCAATTCAAGGGGCGGCACACGAGGGCTTCCGCCTGCACGGGCATATCCTTGTACAGAGTTGTATAGCGGAGCGTATAGCATTCGACATCGTGGATCAGCAGGCTATCGGGAATCTTCTTGCACAATTTCCGCACATCGCCAAGGCTGATGTAGGCGGTACGTACGGAAGAAAGCAGCTCTCCCCTCTGCACATCTTTTCCAAGTCCGGAGTACTCATTTTTATTGCAGGCAGAAATACACAGGACAACAACAGCAGCCAGCAGATGAAAACTATGTGCGACGAACTGTTTCATAACCACGACATCTTGTGCAAATATAACCAATTTATTAACTTTGCAGGTTATATGAAGGTTGAAAATTTCAGAGAATTTTTTCCGATACTCAAAAGAAAAGTGTACGGCAAGCCGCTTGTGTATTTTGACAACGCGGCCACCGCACAACGCCCTTTGGAGGTAGTGGAGGCTATGGACGGGATGAACCTGAACCACAACGCCAACACCCACCGCGCCGTGCACCTGCTGTCGGCTGAAGCCACCGAGGCCTACGAACTCGCCCGCGACACTGCCGCGGCGTTCATCGGCTCGCCTTCGAGGGAGCAAGTCATTTTCACTTCAGGCGCCACCGCGGGCCTCAATGCTTTGGCATATTCTTTTTGCGAAGCCTTCCTGAAAGAGGGGGACAAAATCATAATAGGAGAAGCGGAACACCATTCCAACTTTGTGCCGTGGCAGATGCTGGCAGAACGCAAGAAGGCTGAAGTTGTGTACTGGAGGGTTGAAGAAGACGGGAGCTACAGCCTTGAACGCCTGGAGGGGCTGCTGGACGAGCGCGTGAAAATAGTCTGTGTGGCCCACGCGGGCAATGTACTGGGGATAGTTCATCCTATCAGGCGCATATGCGAGCTATGCCACGCAAAAGGCGTGTATGTAGCTGTTGACGGAGCTCAGGGGGCTGTACACTGCAAGGTGGACGTGCAGGAAATGGACTGCGACTTCTATGCCCTCTCCGCGCACAAGCTGATGGGTCCCACGGGAGTGGGCATTCTGTACGGACGCAAGGAACTGCTGGAGGCAATGCCACCCTTCATGTGCGGAGGTGAAATGGTGCAGACTGTGTCTTTGGCAGGGACCACCTATGCTCCGCTGCCGCTCAAATTCGAGGCGGGTACTCCGAATTTCTGCAATGCCGCTGCCCTCACACCAGCCCTGAAGATAATGGATATATGCCTGAAGGACAAGGAGTTGCTTGAAGAGACAGAAGAAATAAAGCTATGGCTTTGGAAGGAATTGGAAAACTTCCCCGGACTGACTCTGTATGGTTCTTCGGAGCGCAGGGAAGACAAACTGCCAATCTTCTCCTTCAATATAGAAGGAGTGCACCACAGCGACCTTGCCGCGCTGCTGGATAAAATGGGAGTGGCGGTGCGTTCCGGAATGATGTGCGCGGAGCCTTTGATGGCGCACTTCGGCGTCACCGGGATGGTGAGAGTCTCCCTGATGGCGTACAACAGCAGGCAGGAGGCGGAATATTTTATGGAGTGCCTGAGAAAGGCTGTCGCAATGTTGAAATGACGCTCTCAAGCACTTGGGCGACAGAGGGAAACATATTTGAGGAACTTGACTATGACTATACAGGAAAAAGAAAAACAAGTAATTGAGGATTTCAGCCTATATGACGAATGGCTGGACAAATATGAATATCTGATAGAACTGGGCAAGGCTCTGGACGCTTACCCGGAGAGCAAAAAAACTGATGATCGCCTCATAAAAGGCTGTCAGTCTCGAGTGTGGCTGGACGCCGCGATGAAGGACGGAAAACTCGTATTCTCCGCCGACAGCGATGCAATAATCACCCGCGGAATCATCTCTCTGCTGATAAGCATCTACAGCGGCCACCGACCTGACGAGATACTTGCATCAGACTTCTCCATAGTGCGGACCATAGGCCTGCAGGACAACCTCTCCCCCACCAGAGCGAACGGTCTGGCCTCGATGATTGAGACAATCCGGGAGATCGCCCGAAAGAATGTGTAAAAAGGATGAATGATGTTTCGCAAGTGCGAAATTTGAATGACGACAGGAGAAAACAGAATATGAATCTGGAAAGAGATATAGTGATGGCCCTCAGGCAGGTATATGACCCGGAGATTCCGGTCAACGTATATGACCTGGGGCTGATATATGAATTGAAGGTGGATGCAGACCACAAGGTCAAGATAGTTATGACCTTGACAGCGCCGAACTGTCCTATGGCAGACTATGTTGTGGAACAGGTCAAAAGCGCGGTGCTGGACGTTCCCGGAGTGGTGGACTGTGACATAGAGCTGGTGTGGGAACCGCTGTGGGACCAAAGCCGCCTGAGCGAAGAGGCAAAAGTGGAATTGGGACTGGATTGAGCATAAGGTTCTTGACACGATGAAGGCCTATCTGTCTCTCGGCTCCAACATAAGTCCCCGCCGCGACAGGCTGGAAAAGGCAGTGGAGCTCATCGGGAAACTCCCGACCACCAGCGTCACCGGTATGTCAGACCTACTGGAGACCGAAGCCGAAGGCGAATGGAAAGATGGCCAGCAAAAGGGCAAGTTTCTGAACTGCTGCGTTGAAATTACCACGGCCATACCGCCGCAAAGACTGCTGGAAGAGCTTAAAAAGATAGAGAAGGCTCTCGGACGGCACAACGAAGGCAAAGTCTTCACCCCGCAGGGACACAGGCTTTACGCGGACAGGCCGGTTGACATAGACATACTGCTGTACGGCAGGAGGAAAATAAAGACAGAAAACCTGGAAATCCCGCACCCGCGGATGCAGGAGAGGGCTTTCGTAATGATACCGCTGAAACAAATAAAAACAAACTGATATGACACAAGAAGAACTTTTCAAAATTCTGGTTGCACACTGCAAGGAATATGGATTCATCTTCCCGTCCAGCGAAATCTACGACGGACTGGGAGCAGTGTACGACTACGGCCAGATGGGCGTTGAACTGAAGAACAACATCAAGCAATACTGGTGGAATGCAATGACAAGGCTCAACGAGAATATCGTGGGCATTGACTCCTGCATTTTCATGCACCCAAAAATCTGGGAAGCGTCAGGCCACGTGGGAGCATTCAACGACCCCCTCATCGACAACAAGGATAGCAAGAAGCGCTATCGCGCCGACGTGCTAATCGAGGATTTTCTCGGGAAAATAGAGGAAAAAATAAACAAGGAAGTCCAGAAAGGACGCAAGAAGTTCGGGGAAGGCTTTGACGAGGCACAGTTCCGCGCCACCAACCCCAACGTACTCCGCGAACAGGCCAAGTACGACCAGGTACACGGGCGTTTCCTCAAAGCTCAGCAGGAGAACGACTTTGCCGAATACCGCCAGATTATCATCGACTGCAACATTGTCTGCCCTATCAGCGGCACCTGCAACTGGACAGAAGTAAGGCAGTTCAATCTTATGTTCAGCACATCCATAGGCAGCACTTCCGACGGCGCAAGCACCATATACCTGCGTCCCGAGACTGCCCAGGGCATTTTCGTGAACTACCTCAACGTGCAGAAGACCGGCCGTATGAAGATTCCCTTCGGCATTGCCCAGATAGGCAAGGCCTTCCGCAATGAGATTGTAGCCCGCCAGTTCATCTTCCGCATGAGGGAGTTCGAGCAGATGGAAATGCAGTTCTTCATCAAGCCCGGCACCGAACTGGAGTGGTTCAAGAAATGGAAAGAAAATCGCATGAAATGGCACGTCAACCTCGGTATGGGAGCAGAGAACTACCGCTTCCACGACCACGAGAAACTGGCCCACTATGCCAACGCCGCCACCGACATCGAATTCAACTTCCCCTTCGGCTTCAAAGAACTTGAGGGCATACATTCCCGCACTAATTTCGACTTGGGCAACCACCAGAAGTTCAGCGGCAAGAAAATCGAGTACTTCGACCCCGAAGAGAACAAATCCTACACCCCCTTCGTGGTGGAGACCTCCATCGGTGTGGACCGTATGGTTCTGGCCGTGCTCAGCCACGCCTACAAGGAAGAAACCCTGGACAACGGAGAAACTCGCGTGGTGCTCAGCATACCCGCTCCCCTCGCCCCGGTGAAAGCCGCCGTGCTGCCCCTCGTAAAGAAGGACGGTCTGCCGGAACTGGCTCAGAAAATAATGGACGATCTCAAATATGATTTCAACTGCCAGTATGAAGAGAAGGACTCCATAGGCAAGCGCTACCGCCGCCAGGATGCCATAGGCACTCCCTTCTGCATCACCGTGGACCACGACTCTCTTAACGACGGCTGCGTGACCATACGCCACCGTGACTCAATGGAGCAGGCCAGGGTGAAAATCGAAGACCTGCGCAGCATCATAGACAAAGAAGTCAACCTCAACAATCTTCTTAGGAACCTTTAATCCGACAATATGGCATTCTCACACCTTCACGTACACACTCAGTATTCCATACTGGACGGCCTTTCCTCCATCAAAGACCTTTTCTCACGATGCGAGGAGCTCGGCATGCCTGCCCTGGCCATCACCGACCACGGCAACATGTATGGCGTGAAGGTGTTTATGAATGAAGCGAAGAAACATCCCGGCATAAAGCCCATCATCGGCTGCGAGGTGTATGTCACTCGCCATTATGACCACAAGCTGAAGGACAACGAACATAGGAAATACTACCACCTGATACTGCTCGCGAAGAATTACGAGGGTTACAGGAACCTGATGAAGATAGTTTCCGAAGGCCACATCAACGGCATGTACTACGGCAAGCCGAGGGTCTCACACGAGGTTATAGAACAGTACCACGAGAACATCATCTGCTGCAGTGCCTGTCTTGCCGGCGAAATTCCCAGATGCATAATTGCCGACGACCTCGACGGAGCAAGAGAGGCCATAAAATGGCACAAAAGAGTATTCGGGGAGGACTACTATCTGGAGGTGATGCTCCACAAAACCAGGGTGGAGGGCCTCCCGGACGATGTTTATCAATATCAGCTGAAGTCCAACAAGGCCATTTTCGACCTGGCAGAGGAGATGGGAGTCAAGACTGTCGCCACAAACGACGTCCACTTCATCCTGCCGACGGATGCCCCCATTCACGACAGGCTCATCTGCCTGACTACCAACACCTTTATGGATACCCCGGGCCGAATGAGATACACCCAGCAGGAATATCTCAAATCGGAACAGGAGATGCTGGACCTCTTCCCCGACCACCCGGAAGCCATAGCCAACACCCAGGAGGTTGTGGACAAGATTGAGAGTTTCACAATAGACAGGGACCACGTTCTGCCCAAGTACGACCTTCCGGAAGAATTCATCTCCAATCTGGACCACTATCTGGAACTGTACAAGGACATCATTGACGAGGGGCGCTACAGCATCAAAAAAGACAAGAAGACAGGCGAAATCATCGACAAAAAATATCGTGGAGATGAGTTCTGCAACTCCGTCGCCTACCTTTGCCACATCACCTTCCAGGGTGCGAAGGAGCGTTACGGAGACAGTCTGAACGACACCCAGAAGGAAAGGCTCGACTTCGAGCTCAAGACCATCTGCCGAATGGGCTTTCCGGACTACTTCCTCATAGTACAGGATTATATTGCAGCGTCCAGGAAGGCAGGCTATT
Organism: Bacteroidales bacterium; assembly: GCA_016303175.1. Taxonomy (GTDB): domain Bacteria; phylum Bacteroidota; class Bacteroidia; order Bacteroidales; family UBA932; genus Cryptobacteroides. Next base: position 21,112 of record JAEDMF010000002.1, on the reverse strand, counting down.
ACGTAGGTCCAGGCCGAGGTTCGGCAGCAGGCAGCGCCGTAGCCTATTGTCTGGGAATTACCAACCTGGACCCCATCAGATACGATCTGCTGTTCGAGAGGTTCCTCAACCCGGACCGCATCAGTATGCCTGATATTGACGTGGACTTCGAGGACCTTCCGACGGCCCACAAATATGTAGAAGACAAATATCAGAAATCCCACGTCTCCAGGGTAATCACCTTCGGCACAATGGCGGCAAAAAGTGCCCTGAAGGACGTCGCGCGCATCAGCCACCTGGATATAGAAGAGTCCAACCGTCTTGCAAGGCTGGTACCTGACCGCCTCAGCGAGAAAGTGGAGAAGGAATATCCCTTCAACCCCAAGCTTGACGAACTCAAGCCGGGCTTCAAAATGATAGAAAAGGATGTCGAGGTCGATGACCCTGAACATCCCGGCCAGAAAATGACGGTGAAACATTGCTTCCAGAAAGGTCTGGAAGAGGTTGACGTGAAAATTAAGCTGGCCAACTGCTACAGGCTGGTGCCCGAGTTCAAGTACGAACTTGAGAACGGCAGCGACCTGGTCAAGGAAGTACTTTACTATGCTCAGAAGCTCGAGGGCAGCATACGGCAGGTCGGAGTCCACGCCTGCGCCACCATCATAGGAAGGGGTGACTTGACAGACTACATCCCCATCTCCACTGCCAAGGACAAGGATACCGGAGAGGAAGTGCTCATATCCCAGTATGACGGCCACTACATAGAGGAGGTCGGTATGCTGAAGATGGACTTCCTCGGCCTCAACACCCTGAGCATCATCAAGGAGTGTATGCACAACATCGTCTCACGCGGAGGAGAGATGTTCGACATAGAAAAAATACCCATCGACGACAAGCAGACCTTCGAACTTTACAGCCGCGGCGACACGGACAGCGTATTCCAGTTCGAGTCACCGGGAATGAAAAAATGGCTGCAGAAACTCCAGCCTACCAGATTCGAGGATCTGATTGCGATGAATGCCCTCTACCGTCCCGGGCCTATGGATTACATTCCGGACTTCGTGGACAGGAAGTTGGGCAAGCAGCCCATTACCTACGACCTGCCTTCGATGGAAAAATATCTCGCGGAAACCTACGGCGTTACAGTGTACCAGGAGCAGGTGATGCTGCTGAGCCGGGAGCTCGCCGGGTTCACGAAAGGAGAGGCCGACAAACTGCGCAAGGCAATGGGTAAGAAGCAGATAGCCGTGATGCAGGAGCTCAAGGAGAAGTTTATGACCAACGGCATCGCCAACGGCCATCCGGAAAAGACGCTCGACAAAATATGGAAGGACTGGGAGAAATTCGCCCAATATGCCTTCAACAAGAGCCACGCAACCTGCTATGCCTGGGTAAGTTACCAGACGGGTTATCTCAAGAGCCACTACACTGCCGAGTTTCTGGCGGCCAACCTCACCTGCAATCTCACCAAGATGGATGAGATAAAGAAGATTATCGCAGACTGCAAGGCCCACAAAATAAACGTGAAGGTGCCCGACGTAAACGAATCGGAGAGCAAGTTCACCGTGAATGCTGCCGGGGACATACGCTTCGGATTGGGAGGAATCAAGGGTTTCGGGGACAACGTGGTAAGCGCCATACTCAAGGAAAGGAGGGAAAACGGGCTCTTTACGGATATATATGATTTTGTGGAGAGGATGCACTCTCTTATGAACAGGCGCAATTTCGAATGCCTGCTCTACTCCGGCGCCTTCGACTGTTTCGGCCACTCGAGAGCCCACTACAGCTGTCCGATGAACGACAATCCGGACAAGAGCTTCATCGATGCAATAATCCGCTACGCCGAGATGTTCGGCAAGGATGACTTCGATGCGGGAGCTTCCCTTTTCGGAGACTCCGAGGAAATGAAGCCGAAAAGACCGGAATTTCCCAGATGGAACGGCGAATATGACCAATTGGAACTGCTGCGCAAGGAAAAAGAGCTCGTGGGAATGTACCTGAGCAACCATCCTCTGGACACTTACCAACTGGAAATCAGTATGTTCGCCAACACCTCATGCAGCAATATCGATGCACTGGTGGCCAAGGCGCAGGCCGGGCGCAAGCCTATGAAAGTTGCCATTGCGGGCTTTGTGACCAAAGTGGATCCCAAGATTACAATGAACGGCAATCCTTATGCCGACATTACTATAGAAGACTTCGACGGGGTGTATATGCCTAGACTGAGCGGAAAGAAATACGAGAGTTTCATCTCCCTTTTCAAGGTCCACAATGCTCTTCTTATCGAAGGCGACATAGACGAGCCCTTCTATCGCAAGCCCGAGGAAAGAAAGGCTAAAGGAGATCTGGACTACAAGTTCAAAATCAGCAACGTGTCCCTGCTGGGCAATGTAATTGAAAGCAAGATTAAGGAAATGAAACTGCTTGTCAACACCTCCCGCTTCGACAAGTCCAAGGACCTGACCGCTCTGCTCAAAAAGGAAAAAGGCACAATACCCGTCAGCATACTGATTCACGACCATGTTACAGAGCACAGTGTGGAATTCATTTCCCGCAAAATCAAAGTGCGTCCGTCCATTGCGCTGACCACGGAACTGGACAATATGGGCATACAATGGATGCTGGTCAAATGATGGGCCGGCCTATGGTCAAATAACAATAAAAAAAGATATGGACACATTCGAAACTCTCGGCAAGGCAGGAGCCCTGCAGAAACTGTATGAGGGCACACCCTTCCGTCCCTGCATCAATACTTGGTTTGAAAACAACGGAGCCCACAGCATAAGTTGCTCGAGACTCTTGCTTGAAGGGATGGACTTCGACCTTAGCTTCGTACCCTTCAAACACCTGGGTTACAAGGCCGTAGTGCTCGCTACCGGGGAACTGTTCTCCTGTATGGCCGAGCCCCGCACCCTGAGCCTCAACATTGGCGTAAGCGCAAAGCTGGATTACAAGGAAGTGGCTCAACTGTGGGAAGGCGTAGTATTGGGAGCAAAGCAGTTCGGATACAAGGAGGTAGCTCTGGACCTTGGAGCATCCCTTACCGGACTGGCCATAGCGGTGAATGCCAGCGGGAGCTCTAGCAAAGAAATGGCAGCCGGCAGGCCCATCGCAAAATCCATGGACCTCATCTGCGTGAGCGGCAATCCGGGAGCCTCCTTCATTGGAGAACAGATACTCCACAAGGGCAAGAACATGGAGAAAAAGGACAGAGATGAACTGCTGGAAAAATATAAACAGCTTATAGGAGCCTATCTCAAGCCGGAACTGTCTCCCTATGTCCTCCAGGCCTTCAATGATTCAGGCATAATTCCTTCCTTCGGATACTTCTGCAGGGAGTCCCTGTCCAACACCATCAAAACCCTGTGCAGGGAGAGCGGACTGGGAGCCAAGATTTACGTGGACAAACTGCCCTTTGCCAGCGGCTCAATTGATGCGGCCGACTTTCTCAAACTCGACCCGGTGCAGGCGGCTCTCAAGGGCGGCGAAGACAATTTCCTGCTCTTCACCATACCCATAGGCAGCCACGAGAAATTCAGAAGAGATTTCCAGGCTTGGGATGTAATCGGCCACCTCGCCCGCCCCGAAGTCGGTACAACTCTGGTAAGCCCTGACGGATTGGAGCACAGTTTCTAATGCACTACTGAAAAAAAGCCGGTATGAAGGGAAGGATAGGAGCGCTGCTGGACCTGCTTCTGCCAAGGTTCTGCCCTCTGTGCGGGAGGAAACTGTTCGTGCGGGAAGAGTTTCTGTGCGCGGACTGCATCAAGGGTCTGCCTCTGAGCTATTTCTGGCTGGAGGAGCACAATCCTATGGAGGAAAGATTCAATCTCAGGATACAGCAACTGTTGGACAAAGAGCCCGCGGGAAGTTGGGAATGCACTTCTGGAGCTATGGCCCTATTCTTTTACAGGGGAGAATACAAGAAGCTGACGCAGGAGCTCAAATACAAAGCCAATCTGGAGCTGGGCGAATGGCTCGGCGAGGCCCTGGGACGCAAGTTGCTTCTTTGCGGAAACTATGCTGACGTGGACATCATAATTCCTGTGCCCCTACATATAATAAGGTATGCGCGACGGGGCTACAATCAGAGCGCAATCATCGCTAAAGGCATTGTCAAAGCCTTCACACAGGAGTTGTGCATGCAGAAGAACCTGCTGTGCAGGAACAGACGCACTTCTAGCCAGGTGCACATAGCCCCCGAACACAAGAGCGCCAACGTGGCCGGGGCGTTCAAAGTAAAGGGGAAATTCCCCGTCAAGCCCCGTCACATCCTGCTGGTGGACGACGTGTTCACCTCCGGCTCAACCCTTGCGGAATGCCAGCATTGTCTGCGCAAAGCCCTCGCCGCCCAATTCGGCAGGTACGAAGCTGCGCGCATACGAATCAGCGCGGCCACTCTCGCCTTTGTAGGCGATATGTAATCACTACGTGACTGATGAAGAAGAAAAGCTGCACCGGAAAGGGCTCCAAAAACTAGCAATACAGAGCCCCGCAACAGCCAATAACCTGACCGGAAACATAGGAACTCATATCGCTGGCAAGAAAAAGTGCCACGGAAGCCACCTCGTCGGGCCGGCCACTACGCCTGAGAGGAATGGTGGAGGCCAGCTCCTGCATTCTGCGTTCACCAAGAGATCTGGTCATATCTGTATCAATGAAGCCGGGAGCAATGCAGTTGGCCCTGATGCCGCGGGGTCCAAGTTCCTTGGCTATGGATTTGGTAAGTCCTATCAGCCCCGCCTTGGATGCGGCATAGTTTGCCTGTCCGGCATTACCGCCTTCGCCCACTATGGAACTGAGGCTGATTATAGAACCATTCCTCGCCTTGACCATTGAGGGAAGTACGGCGTGAATGCAGTTGAATGCACCCTTGAGATTTATATCTATCACGCTATCCCACTGCTCCTCGCTCATCCTCAGCAACAGTCCGTCCCAGGCAATGCCGGCGTTGTTTACCAATATGTCTATCCTCCCGAAATCTTCCAACACGCGTTCAACGACCTGCCGGCTTTGAGAGAAAGAAGAAACGTCTCCCTTGTACATTCGGCACTCAGGATTGATGGCGCGCATCATCTCAAGAGTTTCAACAGCCGTTTCATTCTCTTCTAGCACCATTATGGCTACCGTTGCGCCTTCCTGAATGAATTTCAACGCTATGGCCCTTCCTATTCCACGGCCTGCTCCGGTTATGAGAGCAACTTTGTTTTCCAATATTCCCATATCAAAAATATTTTCTTTCGTTTCTGTAAAGTGAGATGAAGATAAAGAGCATCACAGTGAAGGACAAAACGGACGACCCTCCGTAGCTCATAAGAGGCAAGGGTATGCCTATCACCGGCATCAAACCGAGAGTCATCCCAAGATTGATTATCAGATGCATAAAGATACAGCCGGCAAGACAGTAACCGTAGATGCGGATGAACGCCTCCCGGGAGCGCTCGCTATCCCGTATGATTCTGTACAACATAAAGCCGTAAACGGCAAGCAGGAAGAGACAACCTGCAAACCCCCATTCCTCACCCACGGTGCAGAAGATGAAGTCCGTGCTCTGTTCCGGCACAAAACCATAGGCAGTCTGGGTGCCCTTGAGATAACCCTTGCCGAAGAAGCCTCCCGAACCTATTGCTATCAGACTTTGTCTTACATTATAGCCTGCTCCGCTGAAATCCTCCTTGATGTTCAGCAGAACTTCAATGCGGCTTCGCTGATAATCCTTCAACACATTGTCAAAGAAAAAGCGAGAGAGCAGCACCAGCGCCGTTCCCAGCAGAAGGGTTGCAAGAGTAGCCCAGCGGAAGCCCTGATAATGCCCCCTAAAGGCCCTCCAGAACGAATAGCAGGCATAAATCGAAGACTCCGCCAATATCGCCCACAGGTTGTATGGAGCAGGAATGAAACAGTTGGCGCAAATTATGGCCGCGGCAACGGGAATCCACCATTTCAACTGTCCGTTCTGCACGGAGTCGGAAAGCGATACTATTGCAAGCAGGAGCAATATGGCCCAAAACGAAGAGGACGTCAAAGTGATGATGAACAGCACAATGCAGAGCAGCATAAGCAACACGACCCAACCCGAAAGGCCTTCTCTGTACAGCATAAAAATAAAGCCGACATACACCAGGGCTGAACCAGTCTCGTGTTCCAGCACTATAATCATCATCGGTACGAGTATAATCAGGACGGCCATAATGAAGCCTCTTTTCTCCAAGCCGAAACGGCTCACTATGGTGGCGAGGAACAGCGATGTGGTTATTTTGCTGACCTCCGCCGGCTGGAAACTGACAGGGCCGAGAGTGAACCAGCTGTGGGAGCCCTTTACAGAGCCTCCTATGAAAATGACCAGCACCAGAAGGCAGAGTATCAGGCCGTAAAGGAAGGGAGAAATCACGTCAAAGAGTCTCGGCGGGAAAAAGAAAATGAGCGCTAGAGCCACTACGACGGAAATACCTATCCACATTATCTGCTTGCCGCTGCGCGTATCAAGAGCAAAGATGGACGAAGGTTCGGTATTTTGGATGGAGGCATAGATATTCAGCACCCCGAAGAGAACAAGTATAAAGTAGCAGCCAATCAGCCACCAATCCAAGGTACCTCCTACCGACCTCTCATATGAACCGGATTTGTTCAACATCATTTCTTTACTTTCACTGCTTTGACTTTATGCATAAGGTTGGCGTTCATCATCCGTTGTTCCAGCTCCGGACGAGTTACCTCCCCGGTAAGATACTTTTCCACCAGCAACGACGCCATAGGTACGGCCCAGGTTGCACCCCAGCCACCATTTTCCACATATACGGCCACAGCGATTTTGGGATTGTCCCTGGGGGCGAAGCAGATGAATACCGAGTTGTCCGCTCCGTGCGGGTTCTGGGCTGTGCCGGTCTTGCCGCAAATGTCCAATCCCTTGACCTCTCCGACCCAGGCAGTGGCTCCGCTTTCTGGACCGGCATTGACAGCCCGCCACATTCCCGGGATTATCTTTTCAAAATTCTCCGGGCTGACCTTGGTATATTGTTTCTCATAGTACTTGGGATCTATTTCCACCCCTTCACTCGCCTTGACAATATGGGGAATGTAGTAATAACCCCTGTTTGCTATGGTAGCCGCCAGATTGGCAATATGCAAGGGAGTGCAGCCCAACTCCCCCTGACCTATGGACAGGGAAATGACCGTATTGGAGTTCCACCTCTTGCGGTACACCCTGTCGTAATAGGTGGATGTCGGAACATTCCCGCCTCTTTCGGAAGGAAAATCGCTGCCCAACTTATGTCCGAAGCCGAAGCTCTGCACATAATCCCGCCACACGTCGAAGCCTTCGCTCACATTTTTGTACTTCTTGTTTTCCAGCAAGCTCTTGAATACATAGCAATAATAGCCGTTGCAGGACATCATTATGCTCTGTTCCATATTGAGGGGTGAAGGATGATTGTGGCACCCAAGCTTCTTCTTTCCATATACATAACCCTTGTTGCAGGGATATCGGGTGGAAGGCGTGAGCACCCCCTCCTGCAGGCCTATCAGTCCGTTGACAAGCTTAAAGACGGAACCGGGAGGATAGGCGGAGGCCACTGCCCTGTTGAACATCGGGCGATAAGGGTCTGAGGCTATCTCCTCGTAGTGGGCGCTGAAATCCGCGAGGGCATTCACGTTGATGCAGGGGGAACTTACGAGCGTAAGTATCTCACCCGTAGAAGGTTCTATGGCTACCATCGCTCCGACTTTGCCCTGCATCAGTCTTTGCCCATAATTCTGCAGAGAAGCATCTATGGTAGTCACCACATCCTTTCCGGGCACGGCTTCCTTGTCGTAAGCCCCATCCATATAATGGTCCTTGATGCGGTTGTTGGAGCCGCGCAGGAAGATGTTGTAGCCTTTCTCTCCCCGCAATTCCTTCTCTCTGGCCGCCTCTATGCCCGTCTTGCCATAGTAATCCCCGGCACGGTACTCCCCCGGATGCTTGGCCATAAAGGCATCATCCACCTCCGAGCAGTAGCCCAGCAGATTGCCTCCCGAATTGATGGGATAATCCCTCGTAGTGCGCTCCACCCCGTTGAAACCCGGGAAAAGATATTGGGATTCCATAAACTTCAGAAAGACCTCGGAAGGTATCTGCTTCATCATCAGCTGGGTCTGCCAGCCTATGCGGGTGCGGTATTTTCTATAATACCGGAATTTTTCCTTGATGAAGGAGGTATCAACCTGAAGTATCTCCGCAAGTAGCGCGGTATCAAAGGGTTCGCGAATCTCCCTCGGCGTAACCATAAGATCGTAAGTTATTTTGTTGCCGACCAGAATGGTGCCGTTGCGGTCGTAGATGATACCCCTGGAAGGATAAATGGTCTTGCGGTACATCGCCTGGTTTGCAGCGTCGGACTTGTAACTGCCGTCTATGACCTGAATCTGAAAAAGCCGCAGCAGAAGCACCAGCAGCGCCACACCGAAGCCTATGAGCAGTCTTGTGTCCTTGCCGATGTTCATCTACCGCTGCTGTTTTGGTGAAAGAACTGCCGTCGCGGCAATACAGAAAATCAGGCTGACAACGGAACTCAAGAAGGTCTTGAGCATAACGAAACCAAAGTTTCTCTCCCCAGCATTGTCCAGAAGCGCGTATGTCAGCATAAAAAGGAAAATTACCAGAAGCAGCGTTCCTCCGATACGGATATAACCGTGGCGGAAAAATGAGAAGTGATAGTGGCGCTGAACCACATCCTCGTCAATGAGCAGGCTTATGAGGGGTTTCTGCAGCAGAGCGACAGGCAGCAGGGCGGCAGCATTCAGGCCGATAACCCCGTCCGCGAGCAAATCCACCGCCAGACCGGAAAGAAAGGCAATAAACAGTACCAGCGGAGTGGGACGGGAAGTCGGCTGGCACAATATCATCGCAGGCAGTATGCAGATGTACACAAGATGCCACATCTGGCAATATTTTGCCAGAATGAGCTGTATGAGCAGCATTATGCAATACACTACGCTGAATCTTCTGTCCATATTACTGCATCAATGATTCAATTTCTTTTTTGGCGTTGTTATGGACAACGGTCACACTGTGAAGGGAAGAGAGGTCCTCGAAGAGTTCCACCTTGTACTCGGCTGTACTGCCGTTGTTTATTCTCTTCTGTCCGACAATGCCCAGAGGGATGTCCGGCGGAAAGATTGAGGAATAGCCACTGGTATAGACCGTGTCCCCCGGAGCAATGTCCTTGTGCACGGGGATGCCACCCAGCAGGGCCGCATTGAGGGCAAGGCCCGTCCATGTCAGGGAGCCGACCGTTCCCTCCCGGCCCGCCTTGGCGCTGACCACCACCTTTCCGTTGGCAAAGGACAACGCAAAGGCATAATGCTCTGATGTGGCCTGAACTATGCCCACGGCTCCCCTCGCCGTGATTATCCCGTCACCTTCGGAAATTCCGTCGGCGCTGCCCCGGTCGATGATGATATAATTATGCTGGCTGCCGGTAGTCATAGTCACCACCATAGCACTCTGGCCGGTATAGGGCACGGAAGGCGCCGGTCTGCCTGCCTGCAGCTGGAGAATACGGCTCTGCAACTGGGCATTGTCCTGTATCAGGCGCTCGTTTTCCTTGTCCAGGGTCATGTAGCCCCGCATATTGTCACCCACACGCCACAAGGCGGCAGAAATGCCTGTAAAGGGGCGCGCAAGCCAGGTTTTTCTGAGTTCGGAACCGTAGGCAAGACAACACAACGCAGCCACCTCCAGAACAATGAAGGCGGCTGCAGCAATGAATGTCCTGCGACGGCGGGCCATTTCACTACCTCATAAGGAAGGGATACTTATGGATGCCCTTCAATGCCAGGCAAGTGCCACGGGCCACTGCGCGCAGCGGATCGTCTGCAACGTGGCAAGGGATGTCTATGCGCTCGGAAAACCTCTTGGCAATTCCCCTGAGCAGCGAACCTCCACCGGAGAGGAAAATGCCGTTCTCAATGATGTCGCTATACAACTCTGCGGGAGTCTCCTCAAGGGCGGCCATCACAGACTCCTCCACCTTGGAGATGGACTTGTCAAGGCAATAGGCAATCTCGTGATAAGATACGGTCACCGTCAGAGGCTTACCCGTCATCATATTGGGACCGCTGACTACGAAATCGGCAGGCTCGTTCTCCAGTTCTGAGCTTACGGAGCCTATGGCTATCTTTATCTTTTCCGAGGTGATCTCTCCCACACGGATGTTGTACTGCTGACGAAGGTACTGCTGGATTTCGCGGGTAAACACGTCTCCGGCGATGTCTATGCTCTTATTGACTACTATTCCACCGAGGGAAATCACTGCGATTTCGGCCGTACCTCCTCCGATATCGACAACCATATTACCCTTAGGAGCAAGCACATCCAGACCTATGCCGAGAGCAGCGGCCATAGGCTCGTACAGCAGATACACATCGTGACCTCCCGCATGCTCGGCCGAGTCTCGCACAGCTCGCCTTTCAACCTCAGTGCTGCCTGAAGGAATTCCGATGACACAGCGTATATTGGGAGAAAACAATGTATGCCTGTTGGCATTCACCTGCTGAATAAAGCCCTTTATCATAAGTTCCGCGGCATTGAAGTCCGCAATTACGCCATCCCTCATAGGTCTTACAGCGCGGATATTGGGGCTGGTACGCTCGTACATCAATTTGGCCTGGTCACCCAGGGCCACAACCTTGCCGGATATATTGTCGAGAGCAACAATGCTCGGCTGATCGAGAACTATCTGGTCATCCTGAAAAATGACCGTATTGGCCGTTCCGAGGTCAATTGCGAGTTCTTGTGTCAGGAAGGAAAATGCCATATCTGTTTCAAATTAAATATTTTTCAAGTTTCGCAAGCGAAACCAGGTTATTATGTTTCAAAATGTAAATTTACTAAAAAATCTTAACTTTGCAGGGTTATTCCTATGGAAAAGAAGAAATATTGCATATTTGCTTGCGGAGGTCGTGGCACAAGGATGGGCTCACCCCTGCCCAAACAATTTCTGAGGCTGGGAGAAAAAACCATACTGCAAATCTCCATCGAACAGATACTCAAGGCAGTGCCGGACGTGCACCCTATCGTTGTCCTGCCGGAAGATTACATTGAATTCTGGGCTTCAGAATGCAGGAAAAACAATTTCCACGCTGCCCAAAGCATAGTCGCAGGCGGTTTCACGCGCTTCCATTCAGTCAGGAATGCTCTCGAAAAAATAACGGACGAGGATGCTGTGGTGGCGGTACACGACGGGGTGCGTCCCCTGGCGTCCACCGCCCTGATAAGAAAGCTCTTCGAACTGGCCTGCTCGCACAATGCGGTAGTACCTGTAATTCCGGTCACCGACACTCTCAAGACTCTCAAGCGCAACGATGCGGGAGAACTTGAGGAACTCCCCGGAGCGGGGGCAGACCGCAGTATAATGTTCGGAGCCCAGACGCCGCAACTTTTCCGCTCCGGCGTACTCAAGAGAGCCTACTCCCTGCCATACGACACAGTCTTCACGGACGACGCATCAGTTGTGAGGGCGTCCGGTGTTGAGATTCACTACTGCGAAGGGGAGAAATACAACCTTAAGATAACGACGTCGGACGACCTCGAGGTCGCCCGCCGGCTGTTGAGCAAATGATTGATTTAAGTGTCGCATTTGCGAAACTTTAGTGACTTAAGTTTCGCAAGTGCGAAACACCTTGTTTGGAGATGCGTAAGCATCGATAGTAAGTCCTTTCCCCGAGGGAAAGGATTTAGGATAGGGGTAACGTAGATGAGAAATGTGCGGTAGGAAGAAGTTTCGCAAGCCGCACAACCCTCAAGATAATAGATAATTATGAACTTGCGAAACTTGAGCTGAGTGATTGACACTTTGATTGCTGGCCGAACTTGAATAAGCCAAGGGCTTATTTCGCATCAGGACAGTTGATGTTCCTGTCTATTACCGCCTGAAGACTCAACAAAGTTTCCGTGCTTTGGATGTAAGGTATCTTCAAAAGCTTCTCCGTGACGATATTCATAAGATGTTCGTTGTCGCGGCAATAGAGTTTAATCAAGAAGGTGTACTTGCCTGTCACGAAATGGCACTCCACCAGTTCGGGAATTTTGGTCAGTTCCTCCTTGACCTCCATCATTTTGTTGCCCTCCACCAATGCAATCTGCACGAAGGCGCAGACATTCAGTCCCAAGGCCTCGGGCTCGACAAGCAGGCGTGAACCTATGACGATACCTTGTTTCTCCAGACGTTTGATTCGCTGGTGTATCGCAGCCCCTGAGACCCCGCATTCACGGGCTATTTCCAAATATGCCATTCGCGCGTCCTGAACTAAGAATGACAGTATTCTCCTGTCTGTATCGTCAATCTGATATTTGGGCATAACTACAAATTAATTCGAAAGTCCAGCATTTTACGGACTTACAATTTATAACCTGACGCAGCGAAGTTACGACTTTTTTCTGAATTGTCGACGGCCTTTTGTCGTCGGAGCGGTATTTTTTATCAGTTCCAGCACTTCCTCCTCTTTCAAACTGTAAGGGTCCGTGCCCTTCGGAAGTTTGTAATTCTGGCCATCTGCTTTAATATAAGGACCATAAGTGCCCTCAATAACCTGAACTCCGCCCCATTGGGCAATAATCTTGGGACCTGCCGAAGCCTGTGCTCCGATTATGGAGAGAGCCTGTTCCAGAGTAATGGTGTAAGGGTCCGTGCCTTTAGGCAGACGCAGATTTTTGCCACCCACCTTCATATACGGGCCGTAGGGTCCTGTCAGTATGACCACATCCTGGCCATCCGTCTGGCCCAGGGTGCGGGGAAGGCGGAAGAGCTTTACAGCATCATCAAGGGTAAGGCTCTCAATGAGCTTGCCTTTGGGAAGAGATGCAGACATTTTGGTATCTCCCTCACCCTTAGTCACATAGGGGCCAAACTGACCGTAGCGTGCGACTATCATCCTGCCGTCCGAAGGATCCACGCCTATTTCCCTTTCCAGACGGCTGTACCCGGTATTTGCGAGCGCTGTCTGCACCTGACGGTGGAAGGGGTCATAGAAAGATGACAGGACCTCACCCCAAGGCTTGTTCCCATCTGCAATCTCGTCGAACTCCTTCTCCACATCGGCCGTAAAGCCATAGTCCATCACGTCCGCGAAATTCTCCACGAGGTAGTCGTTCACCATCATACCTATATCCTGAGGAAGCAGGCGCTTCTTCTCTGCTCCAACCTTTTCCTTTACGCTGCTCTCCCGAATCCTGCCGTCCTTCAGGCTGAGATTCGTTACGGTTTCAACCCGACCCTCCTTGTCGGCCTCAACCACATAACCCCGCTCCTTCACAAGAGTGCTGATAATGCTCGCATAGGTGGAAGGGCGACCTATCCCCAAATCTTCCAACTTCTTGACAAGGCTGGGCTGGTTGTAGCGGGGCGGTGCCTGGGTGAACTTGCAATTAGCCTTGATTTCTTGGCAGAATGCAGGCTGGCCCACGACAAGCTGGGGCAGCACTTGAGTATCCTCGTCGGCTGCATCATCCGTTCCTTCCATATAGAGTTTGAGGAAACCGTCGAAAAGCACTTGACTTCCGTTGATGATGAATTTGTTAGGGACCTTGTCCGAAGACAGATCCACTGTAGTGCCAAGCACCTTTGCAGGACTCATCTGACTGGCAACCGCCCTTTTCCATATCAGTTGGTAAAGCTTGCGCTCCTCGGCCGTGCCCTTGATGTCGGGGTTCTGGATAAAGGTAGGGCGTATGGCCTCGTGAGCCTCCTGCGCCCCCTTGGAGGAAGTCCTATACTGGAAAGGACGGGAATAATCGGGACCGAAATTGTCACAGATGAACTGCTTGGCAGTGTTGATGGCCAGTGACGAAAGATTCACCGAGTCGGTACGCATATAGGTAATGAGACCTTCCTCATAGAGTTTCTGGGCCACCTGCATCGTTCGGCTCACGCTCATACCGAGCTTGCGGGCCGCCTCCTGCTGGAGAGTTGAAGTGGTGAAGGGGGCCGCGGGATACCTCATCCCTTCCTTGGAAACAACTCCTGAAATCTTATATGAAGCGTCTGTGCACTGCTGCAGAAAAGCTCTCGCCTGCTCCAGAGAGTGAAAACGCTCATCCAGCACAGCCTTGAGAGGAGCAGTCTGTTCGCCTATGGTGAACAAGCCTTCCACCTTATAGAAAGCTTCACTTCTGAAGGCTTCTATTTCCCTCTCGCGATCGACAATCAGACGCAGGGCAACGCTCTGAACCCTGCCTGCCGAAAGCTTGGGCTGGATTTTCTTCCAGAGCACGGGGCTGAGTTCGAAACCCACCAGACGGTCCATGACGCGACGGGCCTGCTGGGCGTCCACCAGATTCATATCAATGTTGCGGGGATGCTGCACTGCGGCCAATATGGCCGGTTTTGTGATTTCATGAAAGACTATGCGGCGGATTTTCTCCGGGGCTATGCCAAGCACGTCGGAAAGATGCCAGGCTATGGCCTCCCCCTCGCGATCCTCATCGGATGCAAGCCATACGGTAGTGGCCTTGTCCGAGAGTTTTTTCAGTTCGGCCACGACTTTTTTCTGCTTGTCAGGAATGACATAATGGGGTTTGAACCCGTGCTCTATGTCTATGCTGATATTTCGCTCAGGAAGGTCTCTTACGTGTCCGTAACTGGACTTCACCACATAGCCATCACCCAAATATCCCTGTATCTTACCGGCCTTTGCCGGAGATTCCACAATCACAAGATTTTCACTCATACGCTCTCACAAATTTCAACTTTTTGCAAAGTAAATCACTTTCCGCCCAATTATCCAAATTTTTAGACTAATTTTGCGACCTGATTGAAAACGATATGACAAACGATACAAAAAGAAAAATCACGAAATGGTATTGGCTCATCATAGCCCTGCCCATAGTGCTGCTGACCTCATTGCTGCTTTGCGTATGGGCCTTTGCCGACATTCCATCCTTCGATGAATTGGAAAGCCCTTCAAGCAAACTGGCTACCCAGGTTCTTGCCGACGACGGCTCCCTGCTCTGCACCTTCCATATAGAAAACAGGTCCTACGTTTCATACGAAGAACTGTCCCCCTATCTTGTTCAGGCGGCCATAGCCACGGAGGACAAACGCTACAAGCGCCACTCCGGTATAGATATTCAGGGACTGGGCCGCGTGGCCGTCAAAACCGTGCTTTTGGGCAAGTCCAGTCAGGGTGGAGGCAGCACCATCACCCAACAACTTGCCAAGACCCTCTACCCCCGCGAGGACCTCAGCGGCAGCATCCCCGGCGTCAGACAGATGAAGTTGGTGTGGACCAAGCTCAAGGAATGGGTGACAGCCATCAAACTGGAAAGATGCTACACCAAGGAGGAGATTATAGATATGTACCTGAATGCCGTAGCCTTCGGCAGCAATGCTTTCGGAATAAAGGCAGCCAGCTACACCTTCTTCTCCAAGGCTCCGGAGGACCTGAACATACAAGAGGCCGCCACCTTGATAGGAATGATAAACAAGCCTACAAGGTACAACCCCCGCCTCAACCCCGAAAAAAGCCTTGCAAGGCGCAACCACGTGCTAAACAAAATGGAGGAAAGCGACTTCATCAGCAAGCAGGAGCGCGACTCGCTCAAACAGCTTCCCATCGAATTGAATTACCAAGTGCAAGACCACAACGCCGGTCTGGCCCCCTATTTCAGGGATATGTTGCGCCGCACGATGAATGCCCAGAAGCCCAAACGCTCTTCATATAAATATATTGAAGACTACAGGGCAGACTCTCTGCTCTGGGAAAATGACGCGCTGTACGGCTGGCTCAACAAGAACCTGAAGGCCGACGGGAGCAAATACAATCTGGACCGCGACGGCCTGAAGATATACACTACCATCAACTACAAAATGCAGAAGTACGCCGAGGAAGCCGTAGCGGAGCATTTGGGCAAATATCTCCAGAAGGCCTTTGACCGGGAGACAAGGCATCTGCCTAACCGCCCCTTCTCTGCCGACACGGAGCAGAAGACGGCCGATATACTGATGACGCAGGCCCGCAAATGGAGTGACAGGTGGAGGATGATGAAAAAAGGAGGCGCCGACGACAAGGAAATACTGCAATCCTTCAACGAAAAGACCAAAATGAGGGTTTTCGCCTGGAACAAACAGGGATATGCGGACACCACAATGACCCCCAACGACTCCATACGCTACTATAAGAGCCTCATACGCGCAGCTTTTTTGGCTGTGGAGCCTGTGAGCGGCGACGTGAAAGCATACGTAGGTGGTCCCAACTACCGCTACCTCAAATACGACAACATACGCCAGGGCAAGCGTCAGGTAGGCTCGACCATCAAGCCATTCCTGTACACTCTTGCAATGCAGGAGGGAATGTCTCCCTGCGACAGGGTAATCAATGTACCGCAGACCTTCAATCTTCCCGATACCACCTGGACCCCGAAAAGCACGGACAAGGATGAATGGATAGGGCAGAGCGTCACCCTCAAATGGGGTCTGATGAAGTCCTCCAACAACATCTCCGCCTACCTTATGAAGCAATTCGGCCCGGTGGCGATGGTGGATATGATGAGGCGTATGGGCATAAGCTCACGCCTTGACCCCGTGTACTCCCTCTGCGTGGGCTCCTGCGACCTGAGTCTGTGGGAAATGGTGCCGGCATACAACACCTTCCCTTCCAAAGGCGTATGGTCATCCCCTCTTTTCGTGACCTCCATCGAAGACAATATGGGAAATGTGCTCAGCAACTTCAACAACATCAAGAAGGAAGCCATCAGCGAACATTCCGCCTACTTAATGGAGAATCTGATGGAGGGCGTCGTGAATAACGGCACCGCCATACGTTTGAGAGCCACCTACAACATTCCCGGGGCAGTGGCAGGAAAGACCGGTACCAACAACGACCAGGCCGACGGCTGGTTCATAGGCTATACCACCAAAATCACGGCCGGAGTATGGGTAGGGGCCGAAGACAGACAGGTGCATTTCAAGAGCCTACGGGAGGGAGGCGGCTCCAACATGGCCCTGCCCATCTGGGGCATTTTCCTTCGCAAATGTATGGCTGACAGCAGCCTTGATATGGTTCCGGAAGCAGCCTTCCCCGCGCCCGCATCCTTTGCCATGAATCTCGACTGCGGCGAAGACATCCGACCGGCCGGCAACGGGCAGAGCGGCATTTCAGCCGTCAGCGAAGAGGACGATTACAATTTTTGAGATTATAGAATATGAAAAACATCGCGATAATATACGGCAGCGACTCCTCCGAATGGAAAGTTTCCGTAAAAAGTGGAGAATTCACCGCGTCCTGTCTGGACGGAGACCGCTACAACATTTATGAAATTTTCGCCCGCTTCGGGGTATGGACCTGCGTGGCCTTCCGCAAGGACGGGGGACAGCGGACGGTACTGCCGGAAGACAGCCGTCCGGAAGTGGACAAGACCGATTTCAGCATAGAGCTGGACAGCGCCAAGGTGAAATTTGAGTTCGCCTACATAATGCAGCACGGCACACCCGGCGAGAACGGTCTGATGCAGGGCTATCTGGAAATGATAGGGGTACCCCACAGCAGTTGCAGTTCCTTCGTCGCAGCAGTGACATTTGACAAATTCTCCTGCAAGAACTATCTCAGAAACGTGCCATATGTCAAATGCGCGAAAGATATTTTCTTGCGACGTGGCCAGAAGCCTGAGCCTGCGGAATGGGTCAAAGAACTCGGTCTGCCCATGTTCATCAAGCCCACGGACGGAGGCAGCAGCTTCGGAGTAACCAAGGTCAAGAAGGAAGAGGACATAGTACCTGCAGTGGAAACGGCCTTCAAGGAAGGGGTGGCGCTGATTGCGGAAGAGGCCATAGCCGGACGCGAGCTCACCTGTGCGGTTTACAGCGACGGCGACGAATGCATCGCGCTGCCCGTCATTGAAATAGTGCCCCATACGGAATGGTTCGATTACGAAGCCAAGTACAACGGCCTGAGCGATGAAATCTGCCCTGCTCCTCTCGACTGCAAAAGCTGGGAAATGGTGCAGGATGCCTCCCGGAAGATTTACAGACAGTTGGGCTGCGAGGGTCTGGTACGCTGCGACTTCATACTCTCCGAGAAGGGACTTTACTTCCTGGAACTGAATATCGTGCCCGGTATGACCAGCGCATCCCTCGTGCCCAAGATGGCTCGGGAAGCCGGTATATCCATAACGGAGCTGCTCAATAAAATTATCGATTCCAAATGCTGCTGAAGGACTTCATAGCAAGTTCAAGGCAAGCTTTATCCGGAATTTATCCCCCACGGGAAGCCGCCGCTCTGGTGGAGCGTCTGTGCACCGACCATCTCGGCTTACGACCCCACGCGCACATTCTCGAGCCTGAAATGCAACTGGAAGGCGCCTTGCTGGACAAAGCCAATGCTGCGCTCGGAAGGCTTTGCAAGAGCGAGCCCATACAATACATCTGCGGATGGTCAGAGTTCTACGGCCGCCGCTTCAACGTCAACAGCGCCACCCTCATCCCCCGTCCCGAAACAGAATACTTGTGTCGGGCCGCAATAGAGGCCGCCCGTTCTTACGGCAAGGCATACGACGAACTCCGCATTCTGGACCTTTGTACCGGCAGCGGCTGCATTGCCTGGACCCTCGCCTGCGAACTGCCCGGAGCTGCCGTTATCGGCGTGGACATCAGTCAGGAGGCTCTGGAAATGGCCAAAGGACAGATGGCGCACGCGGCAGAACAGCACAATGATAGCGACGGCGAACTCGGGCGTCGTCTCAGAGGCATAGGGAGTCGGGAAGGAAATGGGTATGACAGGCCTCCCTGCAAAGCGCCGGACTTCCTGACCTGTGACATTCTCTCCAGCATTGCCGAAGAACAACTTGCAAAACAAGGGCCCTATGACATAATCGTCAGCAACCCCCCTTACATACTCCCTGAAGAAGTCGCTCAAATGAGAGACAATGTCCTCCTCTACGAACCGGAGACCGCTCTCTTCGTACCGGAAGACCAACCCCAGCTGTTCAATAAAAAAATAGCCTCACTGGCCGGTAAACTCCTGTACACGGGAGGAGAGTTGTTCGTGGAAATCAACGAACGTCTTCCGGAGCAGTCTGCGGCCGTTTTCGAAGAAGCCGGTCTTGCTGACATCTCAATAATACAGGACGGGCCGGGCAAGGACAGAATAGTCCGGGCAAAGAAAAAATAAGGCTTTCAGATATCTGGGTTGCCGTTTTTCCCGTTTCATAAAGTTTAAACGTTTACCTGCCCCCACCGGGGAAATTTTGTTTTCATTTGCAGAAAAAAAGATGGAAACAAAGTTTAATATCTGTCTCCGGAGCATGCTGGCCCTCTGCTGCCTGCCGGTCGGCAGCTCCTGTGAGAGGGTTGACATTACACCGAAACCCGCGGCAGAGACCGTATATGTAGACAAGAGCGAAGTCGCAATGATACTGGGAAACGCCCGGCTCGAGAATTGCCACATCAGGGAAGTGTTCGACGCCGTATCAGCTTCCGCCGGCAATGGTTACGACGAAGAATACACGCTTAGAAACATTTTTGACAAACCGGGCAGCGGCGTCGGGGAAGAATATCTCAACGAGGCGGCAAAAGCGCAGACGAAGGCCTCGGATTACTCCACTCCTCTGAGAGATATTTTCATTGAACACTTCAGCCAGCAGACAAAAAGCGGCGGGAGCATCACCGCCGAAGAGTACCTGGACTACCTGCGCTCCAGCGATTTCCAGATTTATTGGCCCTACAGCGAAAACTGGGACGGAAACAGCCTCCCGGTCATCACTTTCGCACCCGACAACAATGCCGCCACAAATATCGGCTGGTATATGGACCCCGACGGACAGCTGCACGAAGTGGAGGTGAGTGAAGAACTTGCGCAGAAACGGCCGGTATGGATAATCAACAACAACGAAGACGGGCTCTTCACCACCCTTGACATATATAGGAAAAACAACCCGGAATGGGCCGAAGGCGGCAGCATCGTGATAGAGCCTAAAGCCCGAACTTCGACAAGTGAGCTCAAAACACTGATACTCAAGGATTTCACAGCCAAACGCAATTACGATTACTGGTGGCAGGGGGCCTCGGAATTCTGGGTAAAAATAGGCTCTGTCGAGAATTTCCGGGCTTCGACGGAAGCGGAACTGAAACTGTATGACCCGAACATCACTGATTTTGTGGTTGTGGTCCGGCGAAAGGAAGTGGGCATACCCCTTACGCTGAACACCGTACTCGTGTCGGAATGGACTGACCAACTGGAAAACTGCGCGCTGATGATAGTGGAAGACGACGGGGGTACGGTAAACAATTGGAATTGCACGGCTATGGTCAAATACAACTCCAAAAGCTACGGCTTTGAAATCAATATCCCCTATAAATCAAAAGACGACATCGTATGGCGGGGTCAGCTGAGCCGCAGATACATAGAGAGCAACCAGAATGTCAACGGCTACTTCGGCGACGTGATGGCAACCTTCTCCATCATGTAGCCTCGCCAGCAACTGATGATTCAGGTTTCGCAGGTTTCGCAGGCTTCGCAAGTTTCGCAAGTTTCGCAGATTTCGCAGATTTTGCAAGTTTTGCAAGTTTCGCGGGTTTCTCAGGTTCCGAAACAGAACGCATAGGGCGGGACATTCCCCAATATCCTTCTTTACATCCT
The DNA here is from genome assembly GCA_016303175.1 of Bacteroidales bacterium. Taxonomy (GTDB): domain Bacteria; phylum Bacteroidota; class Bacteroidia; order Bacteroidales; family UBA932; genus Cryptobacteroides. Next base: position 523 of record JAEDMF010000002.1, on the reverse strand, counting down.
CATCCCCCGCCCTTTTCAAATTCCACAACAGTAACACCTCCGCTTACACCCTTCGCTAGAATCCGGGAACAAGCCCAAAGCATAATGACTTCGCCACTTGCGTTATTGGGTAGAATTGAAGAATTCCCGCACCGCACTGCTGCTGACACGGGCCACAGCGCTGGTATAGCGGGCATAGATGTTCCTGTTGTCCAAATAGCGCTGGCATATTACCCGCAGATAATATTCCGGAGTCTTTGAATATGAAGCATAGGCATTGCAGGCCATCTGCCGGCATACCTGAAGCTGACTTTGAGGAATCTCCGTTGTGGCGAGAGTCTTGAGAATATTGTTCAGCCTGCGCCTGATTTCAGCCTCGTCGAGATACTGCTCCGTAAGGGCGAAGCCATCCAAGGCACACCGCTTCACTCCGTAAGTGATATTGAAGGACCAGGTCGGGAAGCCCGCAAAAGACTGTTCCTGCACGTAACTCAAAGCGCAGCCCTCAAACTCTCTTGCCATAGCCTCGGAAAGAACATAACGG
>JAEDMF010000075.1 GCA_016303175.1 Bacteroidales bacterium | reverse complement strand
CTATGTTGATATCCAAAATGATATCATAAATCTTTTCCTTTACCGTTGCCATATCGCTTTGTTTTGGATAACGATACAAGGATAGTACGATTTTTCGTATTATACAAATTTCCAGGCAAATATTTTCAAAAAAGTTGACATTTTTTACAAAAAACCTCCGGATTGCTCCGGAGGTTGGCCATCATTGTGATGCTACCAAACAATCAGGAAATGACGGCTAATTTCTGGCGGATAGTGCGTATTCCTTCAGTGATACGTCGCTGCATTTCAGGGCGCGGGTTACGCCATCCGCTCGCATAATGGGTGAGCTGCTGGATGTTGATGCCCGTAGCCTCTGCAAGTGCCCTTCGAGTGATAAAAGCATCCGAATACTTCAGTTGCGCCCTTGTTGTCAGATGCCATTCCAGTTCCCATTCCCCGCGGAACTCTTCAGGAAGCGGATCGCCATCCTCTTTCATCCAGTCGATATGCTGCCGTAGGGCGTCAAGCATATTAGCCTTTACGTTTTCCAGAGTCTTCCCGGTTGCTATGCAGGCAATATCTTCGTTTTCGGTGCAGGATGCGTAATTGTGACCATCCCAGTCAATTTTTATTCCAATCTTGTTTGCCATATCTCTTTGCTTTTTGAAGGGTGGCTATTTCCACCCTGCCTGTTTGAAAATGCTGTTCAAAAGTTCCTGACTTAAAGTGTCGCTCGGCTTTCCTCTTACAGTGACTTTCCCTGGTTTGTTAGGGTTTATAAACTGCCTATGGTCACCCGTCCACTTTTTGATTGTCCATCCGTCCTGCTCAAGGAGCTTGATGATTTGACTTACTTTATATCTCTTCATATCCTGATTGTCCGGCTATGCAAAGATATATTTTTTTATATCATATTTCAAATTTTCTATTAGATTTCAGCAAGTTTTCAATGTTGTAGACAGATAGTTTATATGTCGTAACATAGCCTTGTTCGTCTGCCTCGCTCTTTGCTTCCAGGGATCCGGAGGCCGGTACCATTAACATTTTATAGTATTCCCGGATATCTAGAATGTATTATAGGCATTTGTTTTTTGCAAATTTTGGTTTAATCATCGTTAATCCTTAAATTTGTGTACTTGTGCGAAAACATTATTCTTACTTATATACTTATATGAAAAGAACAGTTATTGCATTTTGGGGAGCATTGCTGACGTCAGCCGCGTGCTTGGCTCAGGCAGATTTTGACATTGATTCCCTAATGGCCAAGATGACCCTAGAGGAGAAAATCGGGCAGATGAATCAGCTGACGGGGAACAAGAGTACGGGGATTATCAAAAATACCGGAAGAATTGAAAAAATTCGGAGCGGTCTGGTTGGCAGTTTGCTCAATGTCCGGGGTGACGGGGCACGTGAATCTCAGCGTATTGCAGTCGAGGAAAGCCGCTTAGGCATTCCTATGGTATTCGGATTGGATGTGATTCACGGTTATGAAACCTGTTTTCCCATTCCTCTGGCAATGGCCTCCTCGTGGAATCTGGAAACAATAGAAGAGGCTTCCAGGGTGGCAGGCGCTGAATGCAGCCGTGAAGGCATTTCCTGGACCTTTACTCCAATGTGCGACGTGGCAAGGGACCCCAGGTGGGGCAGAATTGCTGAGGGAGCAGGCGAGGACCCGTATCTTGGTGGAGAGATAGCTGCAGCCCAGGTCAGGGGCTTTCAGGGAAAGCTTGACAAGCCGACGGACATAGCTGCTTGCGTGAAACATTTTGCGCTTTACGGCGCTCCTCAGGCAGGACGTGACTACTATACTGTGGATATGAGCCGCCAGCAGATGTTTAATGAATATCTGTGGCCATATCAGGCCGGCATAAATGCGGGAGCCCTTACAGTAATGTCTTCTTTCAATGAGTTCGAGGGACTGCCTTTGACTGTACATCCCTATATGCTCGATACCTTGCTCAGGGGAACAATGGGATTTGAGGGCATGCTCGTTACGGACCATTCTGCCATACGGGAGTGCATTGCTCATGGCGTTGCCAAGGATCTTAAGGAAGCCTCTATCAAGGCTGCAAATGCCGGTGTGGATATGGAAATGGTGACCGAAGGATTTGTGAGGTATCTGGCAGATGCAATAAAGGAAGGTTTGGTGGATGAGGCTGTTGTGGACAGGGCTTGCCGCAGGGTGCTGGAATTGAAGAAGAAGCTTGGCCTTTTCGGAAATCCGTACAAATATAACCGCCCTGAGGAAGCTGTTTTGAACGGCAGTGCCCAAAATAGGGCTGTAGCCCGCAAGGCAGGTGCCCAGAGTATAGTTCTGCTCAAAAACGAGGGAGATGTGCTTCCTTTGGCAGAGGGCAAGAAGATTGCCCTTATCGGCCCTCTTGCGGATTTGAACAAAGAGATGATAGGTTGCTGGGCTGTAAAACCGAAGAACCATCTTCCTGTATCATTGTTGGAAGGTCTGCAGCAGCGTTTCGGCTCTGAGAACGTGAAGTTCGCAAGAGGTTGTCACGTGCTTGAAAATGAGACTCTTGAAAACAAGATATCATTCCATAGCAGAGAAGAACGCGGTTGGGATGTTCCGGATGCAAAGCTGCGCAAGGAAGCACTGGCAATTGCAAGGAAGTCTGACGTGATAGTGGCGGCAATGGGTGAGCTCGCAGAGATGAGCGGTGAGGGTTCTTCGAGGGCAGATATCACTATCCCTGAACCTCAGAGGAGTCTATTGAAGGAGCTTGTGGCTACAGGTAAGCCTGTGGTGCTGGTAATAATGTCAGGCAGACCTCTTGTCCTGGACTGGGAAGATGAAAATGTGGATGGAATCGTATATGCCTGGCATTTGGGTTCTGAGGCCGGCAATTCCATTGCAGACGTTCTCAGCGGAGATTATAATCCTTCCGGACGCCTGACTGTTAGTTTCCCCCGTTGCGTGGGCCAAATTCCCATTCACTATAACCACAAGAACACTGGCAGACCAGCCGGCGATTTTCAGCCCTATAAGAAGTATATTTCACTGTATCAGGATGTTATAAATGCGCCCCTCTATCCTTTCGGTTATGGCCTGAGTTATGGTAAGGTTGAATATTCCGGCCTTACAATCTCAGATGCCAAGCCCTCAATCGGCGACAAAATCACCGTAAGTGTGAAGGTGAAAAATGGTTCAGACAGAGATATCACCGAGACCGTTCAGCTTTATATCCGCGACAAAGTAGCCAGCATAACCCGTCCCGTGAAGGAACTCAAGAGTTTCAGGCAACTTTGCGTGAAGGCTGGCAGTGAAACGACTGTGGATTTTGTTCTGGACTCCAAAAAGATGGGCTTCTACAATTCCGATTTGAAGTATGTTGTTGAGCCCGGCGAATTTACCATTATGGTAGGACCTTCGTCAGATTCCCGAACTTTGCTTAGCGCTTCGCTTGAACTTCAGTAATATCGTACGGATTATAATAAATAAGGAACAATTATGAATAGGGAACAATTATTCGGCAATATAAAGGCAAAGGCTTCGATGCTTTGCGTAGGATTGGACGTGGATTTCGATAAAATGCCCCCTCACATCAAGGCCTTGGCCTCGGAGGGGGAGGGAGAAGCGATGGGGCGGCTTTTCAAAGGCACCGCCCGTTCAATTGCAGAGTTCAACAAAGCCATTATTGATGCCACGGCGGCTCATTGTGTGGCTTATAAGCCCAATCTGGCTTTTTATGAGTGCTACGGTACAGAAGGTTTGCGAGCGTTGGAAGCCACTGTAGAGTATGTTCGTTTGAATTATCCGGACCTCTTCCTCATCGCGGATGCAAAGAGGGGAGACATAGGCAATACGGCAAGGATGTATGCCAAAACTTTCTTCGAGACTATGGACTTTGATGCGGTGACGGTGGCTCCTTATATGGGTGCGGACAGCGTGACACCTTTTTTGGCATACAAGAATCGCTGGGCCATTGTTCTCGCTCTTACTTCCAATGCTTCCGCAACTCAATTCCAGATGGCTGAAAAGGAAGGAAAGCCGCTGTATCGCGCGGTAATGGAGGAAATGATGTCAATCTCCAACCCTGACAATATGATGTTTGTTGTGGGTGCGACAAAGGCTGATAAACTCAAGGAAATCCGCTCATTCTGCCCTGACAATTTCCTGCTGGTTCCCGGCGTCGGAGCCCAGGGTGGCAGCGCCGAGGAGGTTATCGCCAACGGAGCTAATGAGTATGGGGGTCTTCTCATTAATTCTTCACGCGGCATTCTCTACGCAGATTCCTCTGATAATTTTGCTGGCGCCGCAGCCGCTGCCGCTGAGGCAACAGCTCGATTCGGCCTTTGACCTGCCGTAGCATAAAACACCCCGCCGCGGAAACAGCTCGATTCGGCCTTTTTATAGACCAAAAATTAATGGCTCCGCCCGAGAAATACTGTCGGACGGAGCCATTTTTTTAGCCGTATCCTCGGCTTTGTTGCCGATTCTTGTCTCGGACCGGGCCTTACGACGCTTTGATTAACTTAGTCCTGCCTTAAACCGAAGGAGAAGATGATGGCCTGTTTGTACACTTGCCCCGGCTCCAGCACAGTAGTAGGGTAGGAGGGATTGTTGGGACTGTCAGGGAAGTGCTGACATTCAATCGCTACAGCATCATAGTCGTGGTATTTTTTGCCGTGTTTGCCGGTGGGACAGCCTTCCAGCCAGTTGCCTGTGTAGATTTGTACTCCGGGCTGTGTGGTGGCTATCTTGAGGGTGCGTCCGGATTTCCTTGAATACAGCTCTGCGGCTTCCTGCAGCTGGCCTTCGGTGTATCCGTCAATGATGTAGCAGGCATCGTAACCCTTGCCGTAGTTGAGGGCGGGAAAGTCCTTTTTGATGTCCCTACCTATGCTCTTCTCGTTGAGAAAGTCCATGGGGGTTCCTGCAACAGACTCACTTTCTCCCAGCGGGATGAGGGTTTCATCAGTGGGCAGGTATTCGGAGGCGTTCAGACGCAGGCGGTGACGAAGCACACTGCCGCTGCAATTCAGGTTAAAATAGACGTGGTTGGTCAGGTTCAAGATGGTCTTTGCGTCGGAACGGGCAGTGAAGGTGAGGCTGAGTTGGTTTTCATCGTTCCATTCGTAGTGAGCGACTACCTTCAGATTGCCGGGATATCCCATTTCCCCGTCCTCGAAGAAGTACATGAATTCCACCGCACCATTCTTCTTGCGGGACTCCCATACCTTGTTCTGGCAGCCCTCCGGACCACCGTGGAGATGGTTGGGCCCGTTGTTGATGGGGAGTTCATAAGTTTTCCCGTCCAGAGTGAAGCGGCCTTTGGCTATTCTGTTGGCATAACGTCCGGGACATTTTCCGGCGCAGGGCCCGTCGCCGAAGTAGCTTTCAGCCTTGCCGTAGCCCAAGACCACGTCGCCGAGCTTGCCGTCCTTATCCGGAACATTGATGGAAACTATGCCGGCTCCGATATTTGTGAGCACGACGCTTGCTCCGCTCTTGTTTGTCATCGTGTACTTGTAGATGGGGCGGCCGTCTTCGGTGCGCGACCAGATTCTTCTTGTAATTGCCATGAGTATAAGTATTTAATAACCAATCATATAACATAAGTATCCTGCGAGCAGCGCCACAACTACGTTGATTGCCTTTGCCATAAGGAAGCCTTTTTTGTCCTCGGCCAGAAGAGGCAAACCGGCGTGACCGTCCTGTGAAATGGAGCTTGAAAGCAGTACGCTGAAAGGTACAAGTCCGCTTGCAAACATAGTGATGAAGACCATATGGGGCCCGGATTCCGGTATGATGCCGATCAGCGCGGCAAGCAATATCAATATGGCGACATTTTCTTTGAGCCAGGGGCCGATGTCAAGGTAGTGAAGTCCGATTTCTATAAGCAGCAGCGCTCCTGCACTCCAGCAGAATATGGGAAGCAAGTGTCTGCATATGACGTGCTTCCAGAGGTGTTCCTTTATGAAATGTTCGTTGCTGGTGGCGAGGAAATAGAGTACGAAGAGGCCGACAAGGGCGAAAATCAGGTTGAGCCAGTATTCGTCCAACAGATTGATGCCGTGTTTTACTGTATGTCCATTTTCGCAGACTGCTTCTGCCTCGTGGCCAGCGTGGGCACCTTCACAGCATTCGCAGGCTGCCCCGTGGCTATGCCCGCTCTCGCAGCCCTCTGCTCCCGCTCCGTGGCTATGCTCAAACAAGCCCATCCCGAGGCACAGAGTAAAAGCTCCCACGCCCAACAGCATCACTATCCTTTGCCAGGAGGGATGTAGCAAGGCCTTGAAACTGGGATGGGGGCAATCTCCGCTGTGGTCGCAGTGGCCGTGCCCGTCATCGTGGTGGCGGTCGTTGCTGTGTATCCGGAAATCATCCGGACAGCTGTGCTGCAACTTGCGTCCCTTAGTGAAGAAGTTGACCGCCAAACCGACAATTATTGAAAGGGGTAGGAGTATTGCCGCAAGTATCAGGGCCTCTTTGGGCACCATCGCCAGCATCACGAAGGCCTCATCGCCCGACGATGCAATCATCATTGCCACCAGCGCCCCAAGTCCGATTACACCGTGAGTGTATAGAGAAACAGTCGCAAATCCGCCCATACACCCGGGAATAAGGCCAAGCAAGGACCCCAATACAACCTGGAAAAAGGAGGAATTACGCAGCCTGCCACTGAGCTGGCCCTGTGTTTGCACGTTGATATATTCAATCAGCAGCATCATCGTGATGACAAGACCAGTGATGAGAATGCTGTTGCGCAGAACGTCTGCAAGTATATGTAATATCATACAAAACTCTTGTTGAATGTCGTTTCCGAAAACGAATGCTAAGTTATCAATTTATATAGAAATCACGACCATATTTTTATTATTTTTGCATTATGAATACGAAGAATTACAAAGTGCCGGCCTCAGCCGACGGGTACCAACTTTCTGTTGTTGTGGCTGAACCTGAGACCCCTGCAAAGGGTATTATGCTGATAGTGCACGGAATGTGCGAACACAAGGGCCGTTATATGCCCTTTATTGATTTCTTGAGTGCAAATGGCTATATTGCAGTCTGTTATGACCACCGAGGACACGGGGAGACTGCTCCTTCGGAGTCTGAGTTGGGCTATTTCGGCAAAGGTGGCTGGAGGGCTCTGGTGGAGGATATCAGAGTGATGGCCGACTGGGCGAAAGAGAAGTTCCCGGGCCTGCCCCTGCATCTTTTGGGCCACAGTATGGGTTCTATGGCCGTGAGGGCTTTCACCAAACGCTATGACGACCGTATCGACAGCCTTTTCGTCTGCGGTTCTCCCTCTTACAACCCCGCTGTCGGCGTCGGCAAGTTCCTTGCGCGCTGCTACGGGTGGCTGTGCGGATGGCATTACAGGCCGCGACTGCTGCAGAGGATGTCGCTCGGTTCTTACAACAAGGTGTTCAAGAACGAAGGCAGCCCCAATGCTTGGATTTGCACAGATACTGAAATCCAGAAGAAACACAGGGAGGACAAGTTCTGCAGTTTCGTTTTTACTGCCAACGGCTTCCTCTCGCTTTTTGGCTTGATGTCTGATTGCTACAGCCCCAAGGGATGGAAGGTCAGCAAACCTATGCTTCCAGTATGTTTCCTGACGGGGTCGGACGATCCTTGCCACATTGATGAGGCCCATCACAGACGCAGTGTCGATTTTATGCGCAAGGTAGGCTATAGGAAGGTCGAGAGCATTATGTATCCGGGGATGAGGCACGAGGTCCTGCTCGAAAAGGGCAAGGAGAAGGTCTTTGAAGATGTTCTGAAGAGGCTGCCTTGATATGGACAACAAGCTCTCCTATGGCGAAAAGCTGGCTAAGTATGCCCTGATAGCCGGCGCAGTGGTTCTGGTGGCCCTGATTGCCAAATATTTCAGCAATGTGCTCATTTACATAGTGCTTTCCGCCGTGGTCTCCCTGATTGGGCAGCCCATTATGAAGTTGCTGCAGAAAATCCGCATCAAGGGGAAAACGCTTAACAAGGGTTTGCTCGCCGGCTTCACGCTATTTCTCCTTGTGCTGCTCATTCTGTCTGTATTGAGTGGTCTGGTCCCTGTTATCGGAAATGTAATTGCCGAC
>JAEDMF010000074.1 GCA_016303175.1 Bacteroidales bacterium | reverse complement strand
TCTGGCAGATTCATCCATTTTGTGAAGGTAACACAAGAACCACAGCGGTCTTTGTCATCAAGTATCTGCGCTCACTTGGATTCAACGTCAATAATTCCACATTTGAGAAAAACTCATGGTACTTCCGCAATGCACTTGTGCGAGCGAACTATCAGAACCTGCAGAAAGGAATTTACAAAGAGAGCATACATCTGGAACGATTCTTCCGCAATCTCCTTATGGGAGAGGACAATGTTCTCATGAACCGATACCTCCATGTCCATGCAAAAGAGTTACTTGATGGGGGCACCCATACAAGCACCCATACAAGTACCCATACAAGCACACATCTAAGTATCATACCAGATAATTATAATATCAAACGCCTTGTAGAAGCAATAGGAGAAAGACAATTATCAGTCAAGGAGATGCTTGAGGCAGTCGGCCTTAAGAATAGGCCTAATTTCGTGGAGTACTCTCTCTCCCCTGCTATGTCCGAAGGATATGTCCGCATGCTTTATCCAGACTCCCCTCGTCACCCTCGCCAGAAATACCTGCTGACAGTGAAAGGTCTGGCAGCCTACAAAGAAATCAAAGGTTATTTCCCAATATAAACTTGTCCACTGCCATCCAAATTTGAATAGTGAGTGCCATCGAAAATTGAACAGTTGAAAATCATTTGCAAGGGGAATCGGCGTGCCCCCTACATTATTACTAACTTTCCCTCAGGGTAAAGAACTATATCCTGATTTTATTCTGAGACAGGACGAACGGATTGGCCGTAGTACCGACAACCGGCAGCAGGAAGGAATATCCAATTATCCATCAATGGTTGTCCAAGTCCAGGCACCAGAAAGAATAGCCTCGATATGTGTTGATGCGGGAATGTAGGATAAAACATTATGGCTTATTGCTGCAGCTTGTAATTGTATGTGATCACACCATTCTGCTTCTCTGGGGCATCTAAGTTACTGTTGAAATGGGTCTTGAGAGCAGCTTTTCTGGCTGCATCAATCACGTTCTCATCAGTGATAGTAGTTGCTGAATGGACTGATGTCTTTTTTACATCCCCAAATCGGTCTACCACAACTTGAATTCCAACAACTCCAGGCTCATCTCCGAGATAGTCCGGTGCTTTCAGGTCATATATTACATACCTATCCTCAATCCTATAATCCATCGTCACTATAATCTTTTTCGCGGCTTTCGCTCTGGCCTTCTTCCTTTGCGATTCTTTAGAATCTTTCTTCAGGTCAGAAAACAGCTGTTCAAATAACCCAGCGGTCCTAGCCGTTGTCCTTGCAACAGGTTTTGCCGCATTCTGGGTTGTATCAACAGAAAGCAATGAGTCGGCTTTCGCTAAGAACTCCTGGCTTTCAGCGTGCATCTGCTTCGCTTCACTATAGGTCTTATAGCAGAAATATGCCATCCCAAGGCATACAAGCAGGGTGAGCACCTGCAGAAACTTACTTCCGTTCATAGTATTATTCCTTTATTCGTGAATCGATTATGATTGTCACCGGACCGTCATTGACAAGGGCGCACTGCATATCCGCTCCGAAAACCCCTTTCTGAACAGTCCTGCCTGCGATTTCTGAGAGACGCACGCAAAACTTGTCATACAAAGGAACGGCCAGGTCGTGCCCCGCCGCCCGGATATAGGACGGACGATTACCCTTCTTCGTGGAAGCCGTAAGAGTAAATTGAGATACAGCGAGCAGCTGTCCATCAATGTCTACCACACTGCGGTTCATCACGCCCTCTTCGTCGTTGAATATTCGAAGCCCGGCAGCCTTCGCTGCCAGCCATTCCATATCAGCCTCAGTATCACCATTCTCAACTCCGACAAGAATGAACAACCCCTGCCCAATGGCCGATACGACTTTCCCATCAATAGTGACGGATGCTTCCTTTACTCTCTGTATTACAAGTCTCATAGCGGTAATCTTAACATTGCCTCAAAGCCTTCGAGAATATCCTGAAAGGCCGTTTCGAAATCACCGGTGTACCACGGGTCTGTTTGCAAAGGTATTCATTTTTCTGATATTTGTTTCTGTTTTTGGTTCTTTCATCCATTTTTTCGTGGCCATGATTCTGAACGATGAGCCTGAGTTATAAGTAGTTATTCATAACTCAGGTGAAAGCTGACGAAAGCGGCAACACTTATAATTGCTTGACAAAGGCAATCCGGCACAGTATGGCACACAGTTTGAAGCTTCCTGTCCGGATTATTTAGAAAAGGGCGTTTTGTAAACAGACGCCGTGGAATTATAAACATTTACATAACATTATGTTACCCAGCAGAAAAATTTATATGGGCATCACCGGCGCAGCGCTGGTAGCCCTAGGCATCATTTGCCTGTGCAATCCCCTCTCAACTGTTATCTCACTGGCATGGATAATCGGGCTTCTCACCCTTGTTTCAGGCATTTCAACTCTCCTGAACTGGATAAGGCTCAAATCTTATTTCCCCCAGAGCGGCAGCATCCTGCTTTCATCTATCCTTCAGATTATCATAGGTATACTTTTCCTCAGGCACGACCTTGCCCTGGCGGCCATTATGCCCATCATATTTGCCCTCTTCCTCATCATTGAGGGAGCCAACCTCGCCATACGCTCCTTTGACTACAGAAAGGTAGGTTTCAAACTCTGGTGGGCAAACCTCATCCTCGGCATCGCGTCCACAATACTCGGCTTCCTCTCGTTCAGCGTTCCCGGAGTCGGCGGCAAAACCCTCAGCCTCTGCGTGGGCATAGGACTGATACTCATCGGCACTGTCTATTTCACGGCCATCTTCGCCATCAACCGCTTTGAAAGGAAATTGAACGACAATCCCTGGATTGATGAGCAATAATTTGAAACTTAAGTTTCGCAAGCCGCACAACCCTCAAGATAATAGATAATTAAGGACTGCGGAACTTGAGTTTGAATAAATTTCGCCTGAATTACCCTGCTTGCGATGTTGCAGGCCAATTCAGGCGAAAATGTTATAGTGATAACTTGGTACCCCCCAGGCGAATCGAACGCCTATCGTAGGAACCGGAATCCTAAATTTTATCCATTAAACTAGGGGGGCTTGCTATGAATATTTCAATCTTCTGACAATCGAAGTGCTTGGGGTCAATAAAGATTCCTAAACCAAATGGCGGATATTCTCTTCCCTGTCGCCCTCGAGCATATCAATGACGGGGATTTCTATCATAGTATAACAACCCGGCTTCTGGCGCATTGAGGCGCGAGCCACGCAAACCAGCACCTGCGCCGTTAAAGCGGGATTGTTGATCTTCATATTGAACTCGAACATCTGATTATGAGTCTGGCCGGAAACGCCCTTGCGCACAAGGTTCACACCATGACCCACATCATTGATGTCAGCAACGCTGTCAACCCGTATCACGTGAGTCTCGTCGGAGGCGAAATAGGCATCTGACTTGATGGCGGCTGCCACCTTGTCAAAATCAGCGCCCTCTTCAAGCTCCACATAGACCATTCTGCGATGTATCCCTGTGCCTACGGGTATGGTCATACTGAGAGCATCCTTTACGCCCTCTATGGCTCTGGCTGCTACGGAATGTCCCATAGAACGGCCGGGACCGAAGTTGGTGTAGGTTATGCCCTTGGGGGCCACTGCCTGAAGCAGGGAGCGGACAACCGAATCACTGCCCGGATCCCAGCCGGCGGAAATGATGCTCACGGCACCGCTCTGCTCAGCCTGTCTGCCCAAAGTCCTGCGCAGGTCCACAATCTGGCTGTGGATATCAAAGCTGTCAACCGTGTTGATGCCCAGCGCGAGATACTTGAGGGCGGTTTCCTCCACCTTGCGGGATGGTGTGGCCAGAATGGCAACGTCCACCTTGCCCAGTTCAGAGACATCGGAAACCACCTTGTATGCGGCAAGTTCAGGGCAGTAGCAGGAGGAAGGATTGCGGCGCACTATGCCCACACATTCCATATCCGGCGCAGCCTCCACTGCTTCAAGAGTATAACGGCCGATATTGCCGTACCCGACGATTGCAACTTTAATTTTTGTCATAGTTCAAGATACCGGTTTGAAATCCGGCCTGCAAACTTACAAAATATATTTCATTCTGCAATACTACCGGGTATTCAATTTCTTGATAAGTTCGACTTCTTCTGCCTTGTACGGGATGCCATCGGCACGAAGAATGTCGTGAAACCACAAGTCGGGCTCACTGCCGTCCGGGCGGGCTTCCTCCCACGAATATTTTGTATTCGTCTTGCCGTCCACCAGTCCCCAATTGATTGCTCCGACATTGTTTTTCTTCAAAAGCGGCATAATCGTCGAGAAAAGGCTGTTCTTCGTGCGGGCCATATACTCCGTACAGAACATAGGACGATTGAAGACCTGAAGGTGCTTGATCTCAGCTGCGTGGACATCCTCAGGGGCATAGCAATGATAACTGATGACGTCCGAATTCTGAAGTTGGAATGAATTGAGCGGCGCGTACGCTTTGTTGAGCATCCAGATACCGCTGGTCAGCGGCTGACTGGGACGACATTTGCGGGCAATTTCAAACACCTTCTTTACCAACGGGAGGCTTTGTGTACCAAGCTGATTTCCTCCGGGCTCATTGAACAAGTCCCACATCAGAATACGGTCATCCTCTGCAAATTCCGTCAGAATATCAGTCAAATAACCTTCTGCCAAGCTGTACAGACTGTCCCGATTGCGGCGCAAGGACATGGAAGGATCCCTGACCCAGCCGGAATTATGAACTCCGACCTTAGGTGCAGGCTGCTGTCCATAAGCGGATTCCGCCTCCCAGCAATCATCGAAAAATACAAACATCGGACGGATGCCGTGATTTCTGCAGACGTCCAGGAAAATGGACATACGCTCCTTCAGACCTGAGGGATCATTCTGCCAGACGACACTGCTGAGGAAAACCCTCAGAGTATTGAAACCAAGCTCTTCCGCCCATCCGAGTTCCTTGTCAATCCGCTTGATGTCAAAAGTATCAGCGCTCCACATTTCAATCTGATTGACAGCATTGTAGGGAATATAATTCACTCCCGAGAACCAAGGCTGCGCCGCACTCCAGGCATTCGCCTGCTCTTCTGTCCATCTTTGGGACGCATCATAAACGCATATCAATGTACCGGGCGCCGAGATGTCCCCTGCGGAAGCCGCCATCGTACCGACACGGTTCAGAACCTCCCCGGGAATGACCATACCCTTGCCGGTAATTTCCACGGCTCTTGAAATATCCACTGCCCTGTCTCCCGCCAGATCCTGAGCAAGAACCCTGAACGTTCTGCCCTCAAGGCCTTCAATCTTAAGTGTCAGCGACCCGAATACACCAAACACACCGACTGGTTTGCAGATATCATCCATGTCAATGCTGACGTTCACTGCCTTGGCTATCCTTTCGCGTCCTATTCTGCGGGGGAGCGCGGAAACAGCAGTGGCTCCGCCGGGATACCTGCTGCATAACAGATACGGGCACTCGTCAGATACATCATCCGTCTCCGGAACAGGCATATTGCGGCTTACCCTGGCGGGAGCGCTGGCCTGCACAGTTTCCCCGATTTCATGCTTGACCCAGGACTCTCCTTTGCCGTATATCCACTTGTCCGTAAAACGGTGATTATCAATCACAACATCCGCTTTTACTCCGAACGGTTCGGCTATCCTGTTCCACCTTACCGCCCTGACAATCTCATCAAGCCTGAGGTACACGTCCTTGTACTTCGATTCAGATATTGTTTTCAAATCATTTCCGCTGACATTCAGCAAGGGATGGCGCATAACACCGACTGTGCACCCCAATCCGGCTGCAATATAAGCCTCGTCCTCGCAATTGACAAGCCCCTTAACCCCTTCCTCGGCAGAAAGAGCAAGCATACGCGAAACACGGTCAATCGTCAACGGAACCGAAATCACATCATCCACATCGTATGTCCTGTACACGTCACTGAAAGTAACATACGGACGGAGGTTCTCAGTAGGAGTGGGTCCGATGCAGGGAGCGTGTTCAATCCACAAATCGGGAGCACATTTCTTGCCGAGAGCAGTCATATTCCTGCGATATGCAGCATCGTGCTCCTTCTTGCCCCAATCCACCTTCAAATACCCTACTCCGGCCTTACCGAACACAGAAAGCCTGTCTGTCCAGAATTCATCCGCCGACAACGTAGTAGCGGGGTCCTCATGGGCAGCCACCCAAAGTCCGAGGCCCTTCCAGCCTTTCGCTTTGACCTTGTCCGAAAGTTTCTGCATCCTTTCCTGAGCTGAACCGGTAATGGAAGGAAATCTCGTGGTATCGACCTCATCACGACCATATCCGCTGTTGGCATTGGCCGGAATGTCCCACGAGTCATCAAGCAAAAAGTAAAGGTCCTTGCGCACTTTCGGGAAGAATTCAATCCACCCCTGACCGGGGCCCTTGCCGAAAATATTCTCCTCCGTCATCTGGCTGCGTATATCCTGATAGCCGGAATAAGCTCCCTGAGTGTTCCAAGTACAATAATAATTGGGAGCGCCTGACGCCTCGGACGGAACGAGATTGAAAGATGTCACCTTCACCGAAGCAAAAGACGGAGTTCCCAAGATATCCTTCAGGGCCCTATTCCAGCACTCTGCAATCCATTTCCTGCCTTCCGCATTGGGATGAACCTTATCTGCCACATTGAGCCTCTGCCAGTTGTAATGCGAAGCAATATCCACGGCGATAACCTTTCCGTCCCGGTATCCGGCCACCAGCTTGACGATTTCCCGGTTCAACTCGGGGATATAGGAGTACTTTGGAAGTTTGCCGGACGGTATCACCTCGGCTACAAGAACAATCGCATTAGGATTGATTTTCCGGATTTTCCCGATAACCGACTTATACGCCCTTATCATTCCCTTTACCGGCTTGGTCCCGGCATCGTGATTGTGGCCGGAATGGAAAAGCACTATGTCAGCAGGGTATCTGCTATATACCTGTTCAATTGTGCTGTCGATGAATTCCACATCCTTTCCGCACCAGCCGTAACAGGGTATTGCCTCATCAGCGCAGCGGCTGAACCTCGGTCCGATGAATTCCACGTCGTAGCCTTGCTCAAACAACATCTGCTTCAAAGGGGACAAATATGAGCCCTGAGCGTCGATTCCCTCTGTTATTGAATCACCTAAGCCCAGAATTGTAAAATTCCGGGCCTGGCAACCAATAGACAAAATACAGAGGAACAATATAGTCTGTATTGCCTTCTTCATCTGCTTTAAAACACTAGGATTATCAGTCAAGATTTACAGCCTGCTTCACATATATCTTAGTGGCGCTATACCCTGTTCCACCATTCTTACCACGATTGGAAAGGAAACGTATCTTAAGGAAGCGGCCCTTTGCCTTTCCGCTTGTAAGCAGGGCATAAGGCACTTCAACCCATTGGATATCATCTACACTGGAAGACTCCGGAAGGTCAGTTGTCTTGGCTATGAGTGTCCAATTATTCTGGTTGGGATTTGCGTAATTTGAATAGTCATAATCAGTCCTGTCCTTACCATACGCAGGGTCGAAAACGAAGGCATCATCATTTGAAATGTAGAACGATACAGCCTTCAAATCACCATAATTTTGACCGGGTCTCCGATTCACCACACCTATGGAGGCAACATTATATGCAGCTTTCAAATCCACCACGATGGACTGTTGGAAACGGCGTCCACCGAAGGATTTGTAATCAGCAAAACCGGTATAATGGAAATCATCAAATTTGTTTTCCGCATATGTATCACTATACTGACAAAGCGTGCCCAGGTTTCCGGACAGAGATGTCCAACCTTTTCTCTTGTTGTCATCGCCATACCTGAAAAGCAGTTTTGGACTATAAGTACCCATTGCCCCCCAGAAGTTTGTATTTGTAATGTCATATGAGCGAATCTCGCGACCAAATTCATTTGTAACGGCGCTACCGCTATTGGGGACAGTCAGATTGCCATTTTTATCTGCGGTAAATACATTACATACGCTATAAGCATAACAACAGTTGCAGAACAGAATGGCAGATTTATTCGAGGTCTGCTCCAAATCCAGCACTTCGGTCTGGACTGTCACAAGCTTGCAGGCAGACATAGGCTTGATGGACGATCTGTCCACGGTAATGCTGGCCGCCGTGGAGATTTCACGGACTACGGCGTCAGCCATAGTCACA
>JAEDMF010000073.1 GCA_016303175.1 Bacteroidales bacterium | reverse complement strand
TAGAGCACCTGCTTTGCAAGCAGGGGGTCAAGAGTTCGAATCTCTTTATCTCCACTCAAGGTCACCGAATGTTCCGGTGACCTTTTTTTTATTCTCCTTTCCAGCACTTAAACTTCTTCTAATGTACTGTAACGATATCCGTTACAATAGCGTAAACACTTTATAATCAAAAGATTTTCTTTTCATAAAATTTCGTACATATGTGACGGGCGGGACGAAAGTTATGGATTTTCTTCATTTCTTTGCACCATGAGATTCTTCATAAGCTTGTTTCTATCGTTGGCCTTGGGGCTTACGTCCTGTTCTCAAACACTCGCGCCCATCTCTCAAAGACGCGGGGGCGTACTCAGGTCAGAATCGGATGGCTCAGGCACTTCCGCAGGTACGGACCCCGTCTCGTCGGGAGACGAAAGCGGAGATTCGGAGGAAGTGCCGTCTGCCATCTATGTGTGTGGGGTCGAGTATCCTGATACCGACTCTTCTCAGATTGTTGTTTTGCGGGATTCCACTCTTATGCTTGCTTTACTTCCGGATATCCCGAAGGGTATCGGACTCGACCCGGACACACATTTCCTCTATTCGGATAAGCTCTATACTACTGCATCATATGGAGACAAAACCATTGTTGCTCTCGGAGGCCAGCCCGTCTTTTCTTTTGAAGGAAGGGAATATATCTCCGATATTATCCCTACCTCCCGCGGCCTGTGGACCTTGGGCAACGACCGTTCAGGCGAAGGCTTCGCACTCAGGCTTGACGGCAAGACCGTTTTCAAATCCGGAAGCGGCAAGGGGAGCTGCCTTCATATTGACGGAGGCAAGACATATTGCCTATATTCTTCTGATGATAATCAGAATCCTTGCCTGGTGGAAGAAGGCATTTACCGGGACCTTAGCCCCCGTTTCGGTACCCGGGTGCTTGATGCAAGGGTCGTGGAGGGGGAATTATGGCTTCTGGAACAGGCGGAAGACGCCTGGATAGTTTCCACCTCGCAGGAACGCTTCGATTATCCGCCAAGGCCTCCATTCCAATTCCGGGGCGCCCGCTTGTATGTCCGTCCTGACTGCAGATGCTCCGCAGTCATCTCGCTTCAGGCGCCTGGTATGGGTGTGCCGGTCGAGCTGATATGCACCGATGGGGAAGAAATGCTGACAGGCGGCGGGGGCGGAAGCTGTTATCATTATTTTGAAGGCTCGCAGCCATATCTTCTCCGCTATGACAGACTCCGCAGCCATTTGTCCATCGGTACTGCTGCCACTGAGTACGCCTGTCTGGACAGCACCCTCATCAGCAACCGAAGGGCTGCCCAAGCCTGGGGGTCGCATTTTTATGCTGCTTGCTATCCCGCAGCCGGGGGAGAGGCAATACTCTGGAGTGATGGAACTGTCAAGGGTCTCGGATTTGACGGCTACCCGACAGGGGTCAGCGTCAGTCCTCCCAAGTGACAAGCCTTGCTCCGTCCTCCCTAACCGAAATGCTGACGCGAAGAGTGTCATCGGGAAGCAGTTCCTCAATATTCTCCGGCCACTCCATTATGCAGAGTGCTCCCATATCGAGGTAGTCGTACAGGCCTATGTCAAGGGCTTCGGAAAGCTTGTTGATACGGTAGAAGTCGAAATGGAACATAGGCTCTCCGCTGCCGGTCCTGTATTCGTTGACTATGGAGAAGGTAGGCGAACTGACTGCATCCTCCCGTACGCCGAGTACGCGGCATATGGCAGTTGTGAAAGTGGTTTTGCCGCTGCCCATTGGAGCATAGAAGGCAATGAGGTTCCTGCCGGAGGTCTGCTGGAGAAAGTCCCGGGCGGCTGCATCGATGGATGCGAGGGAGGCTATGATAATTTCGTGTTTCATTCGGATGACAAATTTACTTGAAAAAACGATATGCTGATACAAGTTAATGGTGCTAAATGCATAGGAATCGAAGCGGTAGTTGTGACGGTGGAAGTGGATGTGACTATGGGGATAGGCATACATCTTTGCGGCCTGGCGGACGTTGCGGTCAAGGAAAGCCTTATACGTACGGTCAGCGCCCTGACCTCCAGCGGCTTCCGCATCCCCGGAAAGAAGATAGTGATCAACCTCGCTCCCGCCGACCTGCACAAAAGCGGAAGCGGTTACGACCTGCCCATAGCGGTAGGCATCATCGCCGCGTCGGAGCAATATTATTTCCCCGACCTGGACAAGTGCCTGATAATGGGAGAGCTGGGACTCGACGGCTCAGTGCGTCAGATTCCCGGTGCTCTGCCCATTGCCGATATGGCGGCAAGCCTCGGCTTCAAGGCCTGCATACTGCCGCGCAATTCCGCCCTCGAGGCTGCACAGGTCAGCGGCCTTCGTATCTATGGGGTAGGGAGCCTGGATGATGTTATCCGCCTGTTCAGCTGCCCTCAGGACTGCGACGACCTCCTTGTCACCCGTAGGGATGCCCCGTCCACTGATGGCATCACGCTGGGCTCAAGCGTGGATTTTGAGGATATAATAGGTCAGGAAGGAGCAAAGAGGGGAGTGGAAATCGCTGCTGCCGGAGGCCATAATCTGCTGATGATAGGAAGTCCGGGCAGCGGCAAAAGCACGCTCGCCAAGGCAATGGCGGACATACTTCCGCCTATGACCCCTGAGGAGGCCCTGCTCACCAGGAAAATATATTCCGTTGCAGGCAAGGGAGATGCGGCCTGTGCAATGAAATACCGCCGCCCCTTCCGGTCTCCTCACTGCAGCGCCTCTCTTGCTGCCATAATAGGTGGTGGCGGTGGAGATAATGTTCAGCCGGGGGAAGTGTCGCTCGCCCACGGGGGAGTGCTGTTTCTGGATGAAATCACCTTGATGCCGAAGTCCGTGCTCGAAGCCCTCAGGGCTCCTCTTGAAGACCGCAAGGTCAGCATATCGCGCCTCAAGACCAAGGTTGAGTTCCCCGCCTCCTTTACCCTTGTAGCGGCTGCAAACCCTTGTCCTTGCGGCTATTACGGAGAAGGAGACCGATGCACCTGTACCCCTTCCCAAAGGATGGGCTACCTTGCCCGTTTGAGCGGACCGCTGATAGACAGGATGGATTTGCAGATATATGTGAATACTGTGCCTCCGGGCCGAATCCTCGGGGCAACCAAAGCGGAGTCCAGCACGCAGGTGGCGCAAAGGGTTCTCGCAGCGAGAAGAATCCAGGAGAACCGCTTCCGCGCAGAGCCCATCAACTGCAATGCGGAGATGAACAATAAGCAAATCGAAAGATACTGCCCGCTTTCCCCGCAGTGCCGCGAAGTTCTGGAGCGCATCCTCGCGACTATGCACCTGTCGATGAGGGCATATTTCCGCATCATCAGGGTCGCCCGCACCATTGCCGACCTCGAAGGCTCCCCTGACATCGCCCCCTACCACCTCGAAGAAGCCGCCTCCTACCGCTTTCTCGACCGGGAAAAGGCGGTGTAAAGGCCAAAATGCAGTCGCTATCATCACTGGAATTCAATCTTCAATATATTTTGAAAATACTGCAGTATGCATTATATTTGCACTACAAATTATAATGAGATAGTTATATGGCTCAAGCACCAATATCTTTCAGAGGAGATGAAACTCTTAAACGGAGTTTCGATTCAGTATGTGACCAGCTCGGCCTTAGCAATAGTGCAGCCTACACCCTGTTTATGAAGGCGGTGGTAAGGGAACGACGAATACCGTTTGAAATAAAGATTGACTCTGACGAGGAAATACGCAACAAAGCGATACAAGCTGTTGCCCGTATGCGTAAAGCAACCGAAGAAAGTGGTATGGTGGAAATGTCTCTCGACGAAATCAATTCAATTATCGAAGAAGTACGAAATGGCCGTTAAGTTCTTCGCAGTATTGGATACCAATGTTTTGGTATCGGCAATGTTTACCGGCAATCCTTCATCAAATCCGCGACAAATTCTTGATTTGGTGTTTGAAGGCATCATTACGCCCCTGTTTAACAAGGAAATCATTGAGGAATATACTGAAGTTCTTTCCAGAGACAAGTTCCCATTCAAACCAGATGATGTATCGTTTGTGCTCGATGCGCTCAAGTCTATTGGAATTGACCCGGGTCGAACATCGGTAGATAACACAGAGTTTCCTGACCCTAAGGATATAGTCTTCTATGAAGTTGCTCTTTCAAAGGAAGGGTCTTTTCTTGTAACTGGCAATACTAAGCATTTCCCAAAGGAACCGATTGTGGTTACACCTGCGGAAATGCTGGAAATTATCAAAAAATTTAACGCCTAATAGTGCTGTCTGCTCACGGACTCCGAAAGCGCAAAAACAGGGGGCCGAAATTACTCTCCATCTTCCTGATGTGACACATGCATCTGTCCCGGAGTTGCTAGAGTGAATGCATTGATAAAATTCGTTATCTTTGCCTTATATTGAATCCCACAAGATGAGCACAACCAATACACAGAAACAAGCCGCAAAACAATTTGTAAAAGAATGGGCCGGAAAGGGTTACGAGAAAGGTGAGACCCAACGCTTTTGGATAGACCTTCTCCACACGGTATTCGGCATCGACAATCCGACCAAAATGATGGAGTTCGAGCTTCCGGTCAAGACCATCACAAAAGAAAAGGGCTCCGACTTCATTGACGGCTACATCACTGCAACTAAAGTGCTCATTGAGCAGAAAGGTTCCCACATTGACCTCAGCGCCAAATATCGCCATAGCAGCCTTGCAGACCTATACGACGAGACGGTAATGCCGGTTGAACTCCGCCGTGCCCACCGCGCGAACGACACCGCAGTCCTCGAAGCCTACGGCTTCCCGAAAGACGCCACCGAATCCGACATCGTTGCCCGTCTCTTCAAAATGTACCAGGACCTTACACAATAGCGATTTTCTGCTCTCTATGTTGCGCCCCACCTTCCTGATGTAACACATAAGGAGGGAAAAGTGTGTGAGAGGCCGTTTTTGCACCTGATGTGACACATGAGGAAAACGGGGAAGTGGCACAGAGGGCCGTGTATGGCAGGTTGCGTTTTTCCTGATGTGACACATGAGGCGCTAAAAGTGCGTGGAAGGGCGATTCCACTCCCGAAGTGACAGATGCGGAAAACGGGATGATTTACAAACTTGGCTCCAAAAGTTCCTCGAACAAAGCTACAGGACCGAGATGCCAAAGTTTTGTAGTCTCATCCGCAAGTCGGGGGTAAAGATGTGAGGAATAAATGATTCGGATTGCTTCTATCTCACTGCAGCCATTATTCTTTGCGTAAATTCGAGCGATGCCCGCAACGATTCCGGGAAGAAGCAGGTAAAGATTCTCGTTGGAGATGTCTGTCATAAGGCTACGATTTTGGATTCAACAAAAGAAATCGCCTTCAGCGACAGAGGCGTATGGAATAGCATCTGGTCAACAAGAGTGTAAGTTTTCAACTCTCTTATGAGTGTCTGTTTGTCGATGAGACCAGCCTCATAAAGGGAGAATTGAGCATATACTCTGTCATTGGCAACCGGGCCATAGACGAAGTCATAATTATGGTCAAAGCTATCGTTGTTGCGGTTTGAGTAGACAAAATCCACCCACTCTTCTGTAGCAGCATCAAACCAGAGAGTATTGGCTTTCCGGATAGCATCAATGTCAACTTCATAAATATTGACACATGCGTGACTCTGAATGTTTCCCAAGCGACGCCTTGCCCACTGTTCTGCTTGGGCATAATCAGTAGTCGTATAAAAGCCATTGCCAAAGTCAAGGGCCCGATTTGGCTTGCGTATTTGGGGTGTCGCAACCATTTCAGTACTTCCGTGGTAGAGTCTCATTTGCTTCGTGTTGTTAAAAACTCGTCAATATCTTGAATTAACCACCGGTGACCTTGGGTGTGAAGGACTTCATAATTATCAGAAAGGTATTGTACTACACCCTTGTCAAAGAAGAGTTTTGATACATCTTCCCCCTTCATTCCTTTGGCAGTCTTGTACTGTTCAATACAGAATGCAATGAAATATGTAATCTTGTCTGTCGGCATGTTCAAAGTGGCAATGGGGTCATACATTGTGCGAAGTTACAAGAAAAATCGATAAATACCATTATACCATGACCGTATGCTAGCCATTTTGCTCTCCCTCTTCCTGATGTAACACATGAGGCGCAAAAAGTGCGTGGGAGGGGTGATTCCGCGCCGTATTTGCTAAAGGTTGAATCTGAGTCCGCCTTCGAAACTGAAGAGGAAAGGCTTTTCGGTGCGAACGCTCTTAGGCTGACTGCCGGCGAACCAGTACTTCACATAAGGGTCAAGGTAGATGGACATATGCTGCCCGAGACTGAACTCCACTCCGAAACCGAGGTCTAGTCCGTACTGCAGACCCTTGACAGCCTCGGTACAGATAGGACTGGCACTCTTCTCATAGATGTACCAGGCGTTGCTCACGGCCTTTTCCGCACTTCCGCCGGCGGTAAGATAGAGCTGGATACCCCTTCTCTGGAGAATGTCATAATAGATGTGAAGAGGCACTCCCACATATTGCATCCTGTGTGTGAACCGGCCCGATTCTGTCTTGTATGCACCGTCGAATTCACGGGAAAGCATTGTCCAGTTGAGTCCAGTACCCACTGAAAGCCTGTCGGTAAAACGGTACTTGACGCTGATACCGAGAGAAACAGGGAAAGCGTATTCCGACTGCGTCAGCTCCTCAACCGTATCGGGGATGCGGCTTCCCGGTGCGAAATTCGGTCCGAATGTATGGTTGTTGTAACGGGTATCATTTGCACTGACGGTACCTCCTGCCAGAATTGAAAATCTGCTTGCCTGCTTTCCGGCTTTTGCTGCTGCAATACGGGCGTCCTCTTCTTCCATAATGGCAAACGGGTCAGCAAAGTCGTCAGCCTCCTTCACTGTTTCAGTCTGAAGCGCAACCGGAGCATCCTGCTCCGAAGGTCCGGCGGTCTCATCCGTGACAGGAGTCCCTTCGTCTTCCGCTGAAGACGCAACCGGGACAGGCTGTGTCATTGTACGGGAGGCGGCAAGGTCCCTAAGAGAAGGGACATCCGCTGCGCAAAGTGCAGGTTCGAAGGCACAAGACCCTGCCTCGATGTTGAGAGCAAGGGCGCCTTCGTTCATTATAGTCTTTTCTTCAGTACCCGAAATAATGAAAAATAAAGCGAGGGCAGCAAGAGCAAAAGATGGCACCGCCCACTTCCATAGACTTGTCCTTACGCCCGAGGAAGGGGTAGGGGCGCCGATGCGTGCAGACACAGCCTTCCAGACGCGGGAAGGCACTTTCACCTCCGCATCCGACAGCGTCTCCTTCACAAGGAGATCGAATCTGTTATCCATATCTTCCCGCATCTCAATGTCTTTTTCTGATCTTGTCCTGCAACAGCATCCTTGCCCTTTGGAGCTGTGAACGAGACGTAACTTCCGATATTCCGAGCTCCTCACCTATTTCCTTATGGGAGTAGCCCTCCATCACATACATATTGAAAACCACCCTGAAGCCCGGAGGAAGTTCCGAAATGTATTTCAGCAGCTCCTTATAGCCTATATCATCCGTAGCAGAAGGTGTATCCCCAACCATATTGCGCGCTGCATCCACGTCCTCGCTCTGGCGCAGCACATCGTGCTTGCGCAAGGACATCAATGCCGTATTGACAAAGATCTTGCGGGCCCAGCCCTCGAAGGAGCCTTCGCCCAAGTAGGAACCAAGCTTGCTGAAAAGGGCTACGAAACCGTCCTGAAGCACATCCTCGGCCTGTTCCCTGTTGCCCATATATCGCAGACATACTGCGAACATCTTTGGGGCAAGGAGGTCGTAGATGGCCTTTTGGGCGCGCCGGTCTCCAGCCTTGGCTTTGTCCAACCAATCGTTAAGATGCGACTTTCCTCCAAAAAGTTGCATGCAGGTATCAAATCAATCTGCACAAATGTAAGCATTTAATATTATTTTTGTGAAATATGAAACTGCGCAAATTCATCATAGCACTTTCCATTATCGCTTCCACCTGCCTTTGCAGGGCCCAGGAGGCGGATATTCTGGATATAGCAACCCTCGTGGACCAGAACCGGTACGACATTGCCCTGGACAGCCTCCGGCTGATGGTGCAGCGCGACAGCCTCGATGATGCGGTGTGGTACTACATCGGACTGTGTCACTCGCAGATGGGGCGTGGTTCGGAAGCGGCCAGTGCCTTTCTCAAAGCCC
>JAEDMF010000072.1 GCA_016303175.1 Bacteroidales bacterium | reverse complement strand
GGAAGTCTGCAGGAGCAGTAGAGCTGATGTCGG
Source organism: Bacteroidales bacterium (assembly GCA_016303175.1). Classification (GTDB taxonomy): domain Bacteria; phylum Bacteroidota; class Bacteroidia; order Bacteroidales; family UBA932; genus Cryptobacteroides. The sequence goes on along the minus strand of JAEDMF010000072.1, from coordinate 8,115 downwards.
CGGCAAGAGCCTTCATAGTAGTGACGTAAGTTCCCCATCTGAGCAAATCCAGCTTGCGCATACCTTCGAAACAAAATTCGCGGAAACGCTCATCCTCTATTGCTGCCTGAAATTCTTCCATAGTGAGCCCGGCCACAACGTCGCAACTCGGGTCGGGCACATCCACGGCCTTACCATAAGCCCGCCTCCTTACCATATTCAATGCTTCCAGTGCATTTGCATCAGGTCCGCCAAGGCATCTGTTGAGGGCCTCTGCCTTCATAAGCAGCACGTCACTATAGCGGATGACTGGGAAATTAGTGCCGGTATAGCTCTGCGCCTTGGTGCCGATTTCATACTCCCTTCTCCACTTGCCGCAGTTGCGGTTGTAGATTTGGCTGGCAGTGAAATACTTCTTTGAAGTGTTTTCTTCGGTGGTAACGAAATAATATGGAGCAATGGCCCAGTCTCTTCTCAAGTCTCCCTCTCCAAAGGAGTCATACAACTTTTTCGTTGTATGGATGGCACCGCCGCTATACCCGATCTTCTGGTCCCTGCACAGAATGCCGTTTTCCACACCGAGCGAACCAGCCAAATCCTCCGAACCTATCTTGTTGCCGTACATTCCCACTTCCCAGATACACTCGCGGACTTCATTGACATTTCGGATTTGGTTGATGAAAATGGCGGAATAGTCCTCATTCAGGGCATGCTTGCCAGAAGCAATGACTTCATTGGCATAATATAGGGCATCTTCATACCTGCTTTCATCCTTGAGCGGTTCGCCCGCCATTTTGAGGAACACCCTCGCCAGAATTGCCTGGACGCCGGTCTTGGATATCCTTTCATTGCTCCCCAGGGCATCTATGTCCTTGACCAGCTGCTCCGCATCCTGCATATCACGCACAATGCGGGCATAAATATCCTTGAGCGGAGACTTGGCAAGATAATGATCCGAAGCATCCAGGGTGGGTTCTGTCTTCAGGGGCACCTCGCCGAAGAAGGTAGTCAGCAGAAAATAATAGTAGCCTCTCAGGAACAGGGCCTCGCCCTTTATCGCCTTCTTGTTCTCCGTATCGAGTTTCTCGTCGGGCAGGCTTGCAATGAGCAGATTAGCTCTGTTCACGCCTTCATAGAGCACTTCCCAGAAACGTCCTATGTCCAGATGCGCCGCATCCATAGTCATCACCCTGATATTGTTCACGCTGAACTGTTTCAGATAGAAAAACTCATCGCTCACAACGAAATAGCTGAAAAGCCCCTTACTGTACATCCTGCCATTGGTGTCGATTAAACGGTTATAGACGCCGTTAAGGGCCAGAGTCATTTCCTGTTCGGTAGTATAATAGTTTTCCGGAGTTACGAAATCAGCTTCCTTCTCGAGGAATGAGCAGGAAAGAGCGCCGCAGAGCGCGAGTAAATATATTGCAATGTGTTTTTTCATACTCTGTCGGATTTAGAATGATACTTCGAGCCCACCAGAAAATGTTCTGGCGCGAGGGTAGGCCGACCAGTCGAATGAAGGTGTCAGCGCTGTCGGGCGGGTGGACACCTCAGGATCCAGGCCGGAATAGGAAGTAATCGTAAAGAGATTCTGGGCCGAGAAATATACTCTCAAGGACTTCAGCTTGATTTTCTTCATCCACTTTGCGGGAAAACGGTAGCCGAGCTGCAAAGTTTTGAGCCTCAACCAAGAACCGTCTTCTATGGTCCTGTCAGAATACACTGCAGGTCCCTGGCCGCCTACCCTGTAGAGAGTATTGGAGGGGTTTTCCGGAGTCCAGCGGTCCGCATAGGAGGCGAACATATTCAGTGAGGTTCTCGCGGTAGGCTCCCCTGCCTCGAACTCGATGCGGTTGGCATTCATTATCTTGCCGCCGTAACTCCACTGGAAGTATATGCTCAGATCCAGCCCCCTGTATTGGAAATAGTTGTTGAAACCGCCGATATGCTTGGGATTGGGGTTGCCTATGATGGTCTGGTCATACATGTCCACCTTGCCGTCAGCATTGATGTCCTTGTATTTGATATCGCCGGGCTGTATGCTTTCCCTTGCATTACCGTTGTTGGGGACTTCGTCCTTGAGAACATAGCTGTCCCCAATTTTGTTGAAGTCCTCATACTGGTAAATGCCGTCGAAGAGATAGCCGTAAAACATAGCTACCGGCATTCCAGGTATGGCGATATAGGGATAAGCATTGTTGAAATTGCCCCAAGTCACCCTCGTGGCCAGACTCGGCTCATTTTCATTGAGGGAAAGCACCTTGTTGCGGTTGAAGGAAATGTTGAAACTGGAGGTCCACAGAAAATCGCCAGTCTTCACATTCTGGGTATTGAGGGTGATTTCCAGACCTCTGTTGGACACGCTGCCCACGTTCTTGTATGCCTGCAGGTAGCCCATACTGGGAGCCAGAGTGGCATTCAACAGCAAATCCTTCGTCTTCTTCCAATATGCATCCACCGTGAGTTCTATTCTTTCGTCCAAAAAGGCCAGATCCAGACCCGCATTGGCCTGCACAGTAGTCTCCCATTTGAGGTTTTTGTTGCCAAGCACCTTGGGCACAACGCCCTTGTAGGGTACGCCGGCAATGCTGTAGCCGGAATCGGAAGTGATTTCCATAGAACTGAGAGAAGCGTAGTCCGTTACCCTGTTGTTTCCGGTACTGCCGAAGCCCAGCCGAAGTTTGCCGACATTCCACCATTTCAGGCTCTTCATAAAGTCCTCCTGACCGAAAGACCAGGCCACGGAGCCCGAAGGGAAGTAGGCCCAGCGGTTCTGGGGCGAGAACTTGGAGGATGCGTCGGCTCGGAACGAGAGGGTGATGAGGTAACGGGATTTGTAATTGTAGTCTATTCGCGCAAGAGCGGACATCAGGGAGTTTGAGGTTTTAGTGACAGGGATGGTGGTCACTTCACCCTGATCCAGACCTGCTATGCCGAGGCTCTCGTTGGGAATGTTGATGGCATATACGGCATTTGAGAAATAGTCCGACTGCTGCAGGGTGAAACCGGCCAGTATCTTCAGGTTGTGGCTGCGCGGCAGTTTGGGACTGTAGGTCAAAGTATTCTCATTCAGGAAGTTGTTCCTCTCGATATTGGTGATGGAGCCGTTCACCTTGTTGTTGGTGTATATATGGCCGCCTCTGGAACTTGAATTGAAGAACACTTCCCTGCGCTGGCTTATCCTGTTGTAGCCCCCCGTCACCTTGAGCACAAGGTTTTCGAGTATCTTCACTTCTACGTAGGCATTGCCCAGGAAATTGTGGGTATATAGAGGATTGTACTCATTCTCGGCCGCCATATAGGGGTTGATGCGGTAATCTCTGGTGGGATCTGTGGCATCGTCGAAAAGATTGTTCAGCAGGTCTTCGTCGTTTATGCCCGCCACGGGTCTGTAGCCCCAGATGCTATACATCAGGCTGGCGGTGGGACTGGACTCAGACTCGGAAACTATGGTACCGTATTTCTTGGTAAAAGTGTAGTTCATATTGAGGCCCACCTTAATCCTTTTGCCTATATTCTGGTCAATGACGGCTCTGGCCTGATACTTCTTGTAGCCACTGTTCAGGATGACACCCTGCTGGTCGTTGGCCGAGCCTGATACCGAATACCTTGTCTTTTCGTTGCCTCCCCTGACAGAGATGTTGTGATTGTGTACCAAGGCATTGCGGAATAGCAGGTCCTGCCAGTCCACTCCTTGGGCCGTCTTGTACCAGTCAAGGTCGCGCACTCCATCCTGGAGATAAAGGGGTTCATATACCGAGGGGTTCAGTTCAATCTGGTAGCGGACAAATTCGTAGGGACTCATCATTTCCATACGTTTGGTTACGCTCTGCACACCAACCCAGCCGTTGTAGGTCACGGTAGGCGCGCCGATTTTACCCTTTTTGGTGGTGATGAGCACTACGCCGTTGGCTCCACGGGCTCCATAGATGGCGGTGGCGGAAGCATCCTTGAGTATGTCGATGGACTCTATTTCCTCAGGATTGAGCAAAGTGGACCCCACCGCAGACTCCATAGGGAAGCCGTCAACCACATAGAGCGGCGAATTGTCCTGGGTTACAGAGTTGGCACCACGTATGACTATATTCAAATCACTGCCAGGCTGACCGTCAGAAGACGTTACCGAGACACCAGCCACACGGCCCGCAAGCATCTCCTCAAAGTTGGCAACCGGGGCCTTGACCATTTCGTTCACGTCAGCCCGCCCGATTGAACCGGTCAGATCCTTTCGGGTGGTAGTGCCGTAGCCTATGACCACAACCTCTTCAAGCAGTTCCGCATCTTGTCTGATGCGAACAATCAGGCGTCCTTCATTTTTCAGAGCCACCTTCTCCGTCTTGTATCCGATGCAGGAGACTGTAAGTTCCTTGTCAGCATCCGACAATTCCAGTACGAAATTACCGTCCAAATCACTTATGGCGGCTATCTTTCCGCCTGAAAGGGCAAGGGATGCTCCTATAACGGGCTCACCGCTTGCGGCGTCGAGAACCGTTCCTTCTATCTTACGTCGTCCCTGGGCGGCCGCATCGGACTGCGATGCGGACAGAAAGACGAGAAGGGCTGTGAAAAGAACTTTAATGAGTTGTCTTGTATTCATATTAGTACTTGTCATTTGCGTTTGAGAGCTCTGTATAGAAGCAGTATTCCTATCAGGCAGAGCAGGATGCCGACTGCCGAAGGCACGAGTTTGTTGCCGTCCGACAATATGCCCAGCAGGGCAATGCCGGCACCGGAAAGAGCTATGGCAATACCAAGGACCTTCAAAGTGTAGCGTTCGGTATGATTGTCCTGCTGCTCAGGCTCACGAGCCGCTTTCTGCCGGCTGTAGGCAAGCCATCCGGGATCGGTGAATCCTTTGAATTTCAGATAGAGCTCACATACTGCCAGCAAGGCTGCCGGAACAAGGCTGCCAACCATCATCTCAGCCCCGCGGGAAAGCGACCAGCCGGCAAGGGCAGGTACCAGAAATTTGAAAATCAAATTGATGCCGAGGCTAGTGAAAGTTATGGAAAGAACGTGCTTCGCAGTGATTCGGCGAGAGAAAAGGGACCATATAAGGGGTAAATAAATAGGCACACCTGTCAGGGCCGCCACGCTGATTACCACATTGACTATGCCTCCCATTGAAGTGATGAGCAGAGCCACTGCCACCGCAAGCGCACCGAAGCCGAGTGTGGACAACCTTGCCACCCTCATCAGCGTCTTCTCTGAAGAGCGGGGTCTGAGCCTCTTCCAGATGTCGTTGGTGAACACGCCGGCAGAGATGTTCAGGGTTCCGTTGAGGGAACTGGCCGTCGCGAATATCATTCCGCCGAGCATAAGCCCCAGCAAACCGTCAGGCATAGCCTCCTTGCACATCAGCAGATAGGCGTCTTCATTCTGCAGGCCGGCAAGGTCCGGATTGTAAATGCGGTAAATCATCGGAGGCAACATCCAGAGCACGGGGCTTATGGTGTAGAGCGCTCCGAAGAGCCATCCGGTCTTTCTGGCATCCTTCTCCGTCCTGACGGAGGTATATCTCTGGACATAGGCCCAGTTTCCTCCGAGGAAGAACATATTGTAAATGCAGAAGGCAAAGATGAAGGCTGGAGTGTATTCGCCGCGGAAAGGCTCGAAGAAGCCTTCGGGGGCTTTGGAGAAGAACTCGGAAATACCGCCTATCTTGTCAAAGGACAGGGGTATGACTATAACCACGGCCGCCAGAAGTATGACGAATTGAAGTACGTCGGTCACCAGCACTCCCCTCAGACCCCCGAGGGCGACATAAATCATACTGAATGCTCCCAGAGCCAATATGGACAGAGTCAGGGGCAGGCCGGTGGACACTTCCACAATCTTGGCAACGGGATACAGGAAGGAGCCGGTCGTGAAGATGGACACAGCCAGGAAAATATAGGTGTAGATTTTCTGGGTGCCTGCCCCGTAACGGTCGGTAATGTAACCGGCCGCTGTAAGGCAGCCTGTCCTGTGCCACCTTGGGGCTATCCAAGTTCCCACGGCAAAGCCGGCCACTGCCATAGTCAGCTGTATGATTATGGCCACAATGCCGTATGAATAAGCAATGGAACCCCAGACTACGAAGGTGCCCGCGGAAAAGAAGCCCATAAACAGGGAAAGTCCCCCGAGCCCCCAACCTACGTTGCCTCCTCCGGAGAAAAAGCTTTTCATGTCCTTGCCTGTGCGGGAGAAGGACAAGCCCGTCGCGAGTACTCCAAGCGAGAAGAGTACTATTGTCAGCAAATCTAAATTATTCATTACTCAAGTTTCGCAAGTATTCCAATCAATTGACTAATATCCCCATAAGACCGCACAGACGCTTGGGGCCAAGAGAATCGAAACGTACGGACAGGGTATCCGTCACGATTTCCTTGTCGAACACCAGCACATTACGGCTCTGATGATTGCCTTCCACTTGCCTCAGTGACACGGAATCGTCGCCGATGACTTCGTAATTCCTGTAACAACAGGGCATTACGGCATCATAATGGCCCATCTGGACTGTCTCCATCGCATTGTCCGCATCGGTATCGAAAAACAAGGTCAGAGAAGAAATCCTGCGCTTCTGAGGCCAAGTGAGTCTTATACAGGGATGTTCATCCCGGGAATCGGCTACCCAAGCATTGGGAGCCAGATAGGGGCGGAAATACTGGTTGCGCAAAGCTTCGGGCCCAAAAGCATTGAGAGGCTGCTCGAATTGCATTGCCAGATTTGAACTGAAAGGACGGCGCTTGGGGCACCAGAATTCAAAAGACTCCACGCCTATGCCCTCCGGAGCTTCCTGTTTTCCGAAATTGGAGACTGCCGGATTGAACTGATTGTACACGGCCTTCACTCCGGTGACTATGACATCGCTCAAAGGCAGGCTGACAACGGGGTTGGCCGCAAAACATACGAAAACATAGCGTGAACTGTCATAGGAAATTCCGAAATCCAGCCGAATTTCATTCACTCCTTCACAAAGCTCATATTCAGCGAAGGCATCTGTCCTATCCGGAGTGTAGTTGCTCCGGTTCAGAGATGACCTGAGTTCGACCCTGAGCGTAGTGGGAGCATCAGCCTTCACTTTGATCCGCATTGCAGGAACCTTGTCACTGACCGGTATCAGTTCGGCAGCGGCACATTCAAGGGCAAGCCACTCCCCGTTCCACTCCAGTTCCGTCAATTCAAGCACGGATGAGACTTCAAGCTTCACTTCGTCCGGGAGCATACCCGGGCAGGACACCTCCACGCCCGGCAGGAAATTGCCGTTCTGCACGAGCAGGCTCTGCAAACCGCGGATTCTGTCCTCTGCGGCAAGGGCGGCCGGCGTACAGGCGTTCTTCAAGCACAAGGATGCGGCAGTGCCTATGACCTCTCCACCAAGGGCAGCAGTACACATCACGCGGGTGGAACCGTTGGCTATATGGCTGGTGGACATTATGCGCCCGCCTATGAAGAGATTGTCCTCGTCAGCGCTGACATAACATCTGTAGGGAATCTGGTACACGCCCTTGCTATGCCATTGATTGCAGGCATTGCCGCCGGCATAAACGCCGTCGGAGGGATGGAGGTCAATAGCCCAACCTCCATAAGAAACTGCATCATAGTGCTGCCTCTGCTCGATTATGTCCTGCTGACAAAGGGTGTAAAGGCCCAGAAAACGCCGGCTTTCCCTCTTGCCGGGGAAAAGGCCTGCCCATTCCAGAGTCAGGTTCTCTGCCTGAGGGAATTTGCCGGAGTTCTTGATGTAATCCCAAACGCCATAGACCACTTTCCAGAGTTCAAACTTGATTTCCTCAGTGTCTCTTACCGTATCCAGACGTCCACCATACTCCAGCCACCAGTATTTGCAACCGTGCTGGGCTATGTTGAAATACTGCGGATTCTTCAATTTTGGAATCTGTTCCTCCACATTTTTGAGCGCAAAATCCGGAGCAGTATATTTTACGGGGTGGCCGGCATCCTTCATATAGAAAAGTATGCTGTGGCCCAGCAGTTCCCCGTATGTCTTCTTGTCCGGCATAAAAGCCTCTCCGTATTCAGCAGCATCTTCGGCTCCCATACGGTAGCTGGCGCCGGCGAGATAGCCCAGAGAGCCGTCTCCGGTGCAATCGGCAAAGAGCTTGCCCCGAATGACATATTGGGTGCCGTTCT
>JAEDMF010000071.1 GCA_016303175.1 Bacteroidales bacterium | reverse complement strand
CGGAAGCTTCGAACCCTATCGCAAAAAGCTTGAAGCAATTGCAAAGCCTGAGCGTATACACCTGAGTCTCAAATACATAAAAGACAGCGAAGTGGCCAAATACTTTAGCGCAGCAGACCTCTGCGTACTGCCCTACCGCAGCGCCACCCAAAGCGGAGTGAGCGCAATCGCCTTCCATTTCGGCCTGCCGATGCTGGTGACCCCCGTAGGCGGACTCAAGGAGACCATTGCAGACAGCGGTGCAGGCCTGCTCAGCGAAGACTGCAGTCCCGAAGCCATACTCAGAGGGATAGAGCGTTTCTTCTCCGACAGTACCCTGAGGCAGGGCTGCATCCAAAATACAGAAAGATTGCGCCAGAAGCTCTCCTGGGCAAACTTTGCGAAACAAATGACAACATTCATCTCCACACTGCATTGAGAATATGACACGGCGCAGCATCATAAGTTCACTGTTTCTGCTTGCGGGACTGGCCACAATGACGGCTCAGGACTTCGATCCCAACCTTTTTCCCGGCTATCGCAAAAAAATGAAAAAAGGGAGGAAGGCTGAAATAAGCATTGAACAGCCCTGCGGGGAGGCCGCGGACAGCATAAGGCAGGTCAGCGACAGCACCGCCTCCGGCGACAGCATCCTCCCGGTTCAGGGAGCTCGCACCATAAATTTCAACATCCTGCTGCCCATAGGGATTGAAGGCCATAAAGTCAGAGCCACGAATCTGGATTTCTACAGCGGTGCTCTGATGGCCGTGAAAACACTCGCGGAGGAAGGCATCAACGTCAAGCTCAATGTGAGCGACTATACCGACAACGGCCTTATAGATATTGAATCCGACTACATCATAGGCCCCATCCGTTCCAGACACATAGAAACCGCACTGGCCGCACTGGACAGCACCCAACTGATAGTTTCCCCGCTGGACCCCGGAGCGGAAAAATTACTTGGAGCAAATAGCAATCTCATTCAAGCCCCCTCTTCTGCCCTTGCCCAATGGAAGGAAAGCATAAGCTGGGCTCTGGAAAACGACCCGTACAAGTTGGACAACTACATACTCATCCACGGCAATGAGGACAGTGTGGAGTTGGCCTTCTGCGACTCTCTGCTACTCGCTGCAGGAGCATCTTGCAGCAAGTGCATCTGCAACGTACAGGGAGAAATCGAAGGGTGGACCAGGGCTTTCAGCGAATTCAGGCGCAATAAGGTGATACTGCTCAGCAACAACGAAGCCATACTCAACAATGCAGTGCGGAATCTCGGCATAGCAAAGGGAGAATTGGAGGTATATGGAGGTACACAACTGTACAGTTATGACAGCATACCTATCGAGACTCTGCACCAGATACAAGCCCGAATAGTATGCCCCTCCTACATCGATTACGAAGATGAGAGCACGCAAAAATTCGTGCACGCCTACAGGGCGCTATACCACAGTTCTCCCACCCAATACGCCTTTCACGGCTACGACATCTGCCTGTTTATGGGGCGTAGCTACGCGGAATACGGCAAACACTGGCGCAGGTTCATCAGTTCACGCCAGACAATGAAACTGCTCCAAAGCAATTTCAGGTTAGAAGAACACGGAGGCCTTGTGAATTACGGAATGAGGCGTCTGAAGTACGGAAAAGACTACAGCATCAGCCTCGAATAAGGAATACGAGATAAGTATAGGGGCAGTGTCAGCCCCGGATGAGGGCCTTGGCATTAGACAGAGCTTCGGGGGTAATGTCTGCCCCACTGAGCATACGCGCGATTTCCTGTACCCTGCCCTGCTCGTCCAGAGCAATAATGGAAGACGATACCCGTCCTCCCACATTTGTTTTTCCCACAAGAAAATGAGCCTTGCCCTTGGCTGCAACCTGAGGCAGATGAGTAATTGCAAAAACCTGCATACGGCTGCCCATATCACAGATAACCGACCCCATCTTGTCGGCAACTGAACCGCTTACGCCCGTATCAATTTCGTCAAAAACTATCGAAGGCATCTGCATAAAACCGCTCATAACGCTTTTGAGGGCAAGCATTATGCGGCTGAGCTCACCGCCCGAGGCACATTTGGCGACGGGAGCGGGCTTCTGTCCGGAAGAAGCAAATAGAAAAGCCGGGGCGTCGGAGCCATCGGGACCGCACTCGCAGGGAGTGAGTGACACAATGAAACGGGAGTCCTCAAGTTCCATCATTGCAAGCTGGGACTCAATCCTTGCGGACAGTTCCACAGCAGCCTTTTCACGGGCCTCGTGCAAAGCAGCGCAACATTGCCTGAGTTTCTTCCCGGAGGCCTCAGCCGCCTTCTGCACACTCTCCAACTGCTCTCGCAGGTCATCCGCTCCGACAGCAAGAGAGGCAAGCTCATCCCTTTTCGCAAGCAACTCGGCCTCAGTGCCGCACTGGCAGCGCTTCATCAGGGCATACAAACTGCTCATCCTGTCCTCAACCCACTGCAGACGCTCCGGACTGCAATCCATACCTGCATCAGCATCTTCAACATCAGAACTGATGTCCTTCAACTCAATTCGGGCCTGTTCCAGCCTTTCGGCCAGAGAGGCCATATCCGGCATATAGGATGACAACTTGGACAAAGCCTTGTGGGCAATCAACAGAGAGGCATTGATTCCGGCACTTTCCTCATCCCCTTCAAAGCAATGCAGGCACTCGTCAAGCAACTCCTTAATTTGGGCCGCATTTGCGAGCTGATACTGCTCCTTCTCAAGTTCCGCGAGCTCCCCCTCACGCAGGGAAGCCCTTTCGAGCAACTGATAAAGAGCAGTATTGTATTCACTCTCGGAGTCGGAACGCCTGAGTTGCTGTCTGAGTTCCTCAGCTCTTTTTTCAAGCGAACGAAGCTCGTTCCAGGCTTGCCTGCAAGAGCCAAGCAGGCCCGCATTGCCCGCAAAACCATCGAGCACACTCAGCTGGTAATCGCTATCCCGAAGCAGAAGGGTATCGTGCTGGGAATGAATATCCACCAAAGAGGAGCCTAACCGGGCCAAAAGGGAAAGGGGCACGGGGGAATCATTTACAAATGCCCTTGAACGACCACTGCGGGCTACAGTACGCCTGATAAGAAAGTGGCCATCGTCATATTCCAAGTCATTCTCCGCGCACAAGGCGGCCAATTCGGCGGAATCTGAGATGAATTCGCCCTCCACCACGAGGCTCTCCGCCCCTTCGGCTATGGCGCCTGCATCGGAACGCTCTCCGGCAAGCAGACCCAAAGCACCGATAATCAAGGATTTGCCTGCACCGGTGGGACCGGACACGATAACCAGACCATTCGGGAATTCGATATCCAGAGTGTCTATCAGAACATAATTGCGTATGTGCAGGCTGCGAAGCATCCGTTACTCCTCGTCCACGTGATGAATATCCTCGTAATAAATCTTGTTCTCCTCAAACTCAGCGATGGCACGGAGAGTGGGTTTGGGACGACGCTCAAAACGCTTTGAGATATCTATCTGCTCCAGATTCTCAACCACCTCCTCCATAGTGTCGCGGTCATTCTTTACAGTCTCGAGGTACTCATTGAGTTCCTTCTTCTCGGCCATGGCAATCTGATTGGCCCTCTTACCGAGAATGACTACCGTCTCATAAATATTGCCTGTAGGTGCGGCAAACTCACATAAATCCCTTGTAATGGTGTTTGTGGGAATTTTCTTTTCTGTTGACATAATAATATACTTCTTAAAAAACTCTCTATTCTGTCTTACGGAAGAACTTCATAGAGAGTTTCAAAATTTTTGATACAGACTGATCAGATTTTTATTTCCTTGCGTTTGCGCTTGAACTGACGTTCCAACTTCTTGTCGGCGCGTTCCTCCTGCCTGAGTTCTTTGTTGCCCGCCGTTTCGGCCTCTCCTCCTACGGCCTTCATAGCCCTCGCATAGCACTGGTCAAGGTCCTTGCGGTAGGAGGATTCCGGAAGCTCTCCCACGAAATTGTAATACTCGTCAAGAAAAGACAGATAACGGTCCTTCTGCTTGGCCCGCACACTAAGTTGGGCATATTTGTAGGACGACTTGGCAATATAATATAGGATATCCTCGCGATAGGGAGTCTCCGAATTGTCCTTCAGTACATTCTTGAAAGCAACTACCGATGCCATGTAATCCTCCATCTTATAATACAGATATGCATTGGCGAAGGCTTTTTTGTCCAGACGCCCCACTAGATCATCCATCATCTTATGGCAGACATCGAGCCTGTCGGAGGAGGGATTGTCCATAATATATTCAGAGATGGCGGCTATGCAGGCGCGGCTGGGATTCTGGTCCAGTTCGTAGCGGTAAGTGGCCCTGTACATACAGTCCAACTTGAGGAAGGTGGCTTCGGAAGAAAAGGGACTTTGGGGATAGAGTTCGAGAAAGCCGGCAAAATTGGCCTCAGCCGTAAGGATATCCCTGTCCTTGTAATTGGAAAGAGCCCAATAATAACGCACCGTATCATCTCTTTCCGTGCCGGAAGTCTGCATTGAAAGAGATTCGAAAAGAGCGGCTGCCTTGCGGTATTTCTTGGCCTCGAACATCTCGAAGGCATACTTGTACTTGGCATCCACATCTGCGCTGGAGAGCATCACCTCATATTGCGAGCGGCAGGAAAAGGCCATTGCCAACATCAGCAGGCAAAGCAAAGGATATTTCTCAAGTCTGAACTTCATCATCAGATTCCTCTATCATTTTCCGGAGACGGACATCAGAAAAGTCTTCACGTCCATAGCGGCTTTCGCACCGGAAGCAGCCGCGGTAATGGCCTGACGGTAACTGGGGTCCTGCACGTCACCGGCGGCGAATATGCCCTCCACGCTCGTAGCGCTGCCTCCCGGGACAGTGACTATGTAACCCTCATCATCCAACTCCAGCTTTCCGGCGAAAAGGTCGGAATTGGGATGATGGCCTATAGCCAGGAAAAAACCGTCCACGGCTATTTCAAAAGTCGAGCCATCCGCGCGGCGCAACCTTACTCCCGTAACTCCTTCAGCATCGCCGAGCACCTCCTGAGTGTTGCATTCCCAAAGCACCTCGATGTTGGGAGTCTGCTCCACCCTGAGTCGCATCGCGTCCGAAGCGCGCAGCACATTGCGCCTTACTATCATATATACCTTGCGGCACAGGCCGGCGAGATAAGTGGCTTCCTCACACGCTGTATCCCCGCCTCCGACCACAGCTACCGTTTTCTTGCGATAGAAGAAACCGTCGCAGGTGGCGCAGGCACTTACTCCCCTGCCCTTGAACTGATCTTCGGAAGGAAGACCGAGATATTTGGCGGATGCACCCGTGGCCACAATGATGGATTCAGCGGAAAATTCTTCTCCGGAATCTAAAGTCAGTTTGAAGGGACGGGAAGACGTATCCACGGATTTCACCACTCCGCTGCGCACGTCAGCGCCAAGATTCACAGCCTGAGCACGCATAGCGGCCATCAGTTCATTGGCATCGACACCCTCAGCAAAACCGGGATAGTTGTCAATGTGGGTGGTCGTTGTGAGCTGGCCTCCAGGTTGAAGGCCCTCAAAAAGGACGGGTTCCAGCCCGGAGCGTACAGCATAGATTGCTGCCGTGTACCCGGCCGGACCCCCGCCTATTATAAAACATTTCGTACTGATCATCCGTCAGCCTACTTGCTGATAATGACGGCGCGTGAGAGAGGACTGGTGCCGTCAACCACCGTAGTCACAACTTCGAAGTTGTCAACGCTGAGACCGAACTCCTTCACGAGCAGGTTAATAACGTAATCTGCACGTTTCTGCGCAAGCTGCCTGTTACGCTTGTTGGAACCGCCGAACTTGTCTGCGCTACCGGTGAGAATGAGCTTGACATCCTGGTTGCCGGCGATGGCGGTCTTGACATTGTATTTCAGGTGAGCCATCTCCTTGTCAGAAAGCTTTGTCTGGCCAATCTCGAAGTAAGCTGCAACGGGATTCTCGCCCAAATCAACAACCCTGATGGCCTTAACCTCAGCAAGTTTCTTCCTGAGTTCCTCATTCTCCTTTGCAAGTTTGTCAGCCTTTGCATCAGCGGCCTCTTTGGCGGCGACAGCCTTCTGCTCGGATACCTTGGCGGCATCACGCGCTGCCTCGGCGTCGGCAACTGCGGCCGTGTATGCAGCAACGGTAGTAGCCTTGCGCGTCCAATTGCTCCTGGGCAGGTTGAACTGAACGCCTACAGTTGCAGAGAACTGGCCGGCGATGCCTTTCACGTCGGCAATCTCTCCGTTGAAGCCGATAAAGCGGACATCAGGCACAAAGCTGATAAGGTCACTGCAGCGAATCTGCACCATTACACCAGCTCCTAGACCGAGACCCATCCTGATGCGGTCATTTGTGCCGAGTTTGCGTCCGAACACCATACCGCTGGTGAAATAAGGCACTACATTGGCGCGGCGGAGCTCCTTGTAGCCTGCGAACTGGTGGGAAATGTTCCACAGCACGTCAGCGTGTACATAATTAAAGCCCCACACACCGGGGAAACCAACGAATTGGGAGTTGCCCCCAGCATTGCCGGTACCCCAGCCTGCCCAGCCGAGACGGGCTCCGAAACAGGGAGTGAACCACTTGCCGGCGGCAAGGTCAACGGTCAGGCCTGCACCGTAGTTAAACGCTCCTACACGGAGAAGGTTGGCGAAACCACCGTCCATTGAGATGTTCAAGCCGATATTGGCATTTATGAACCAGTTATCTCCGAAGGCATTCGTCTCGTAAGGACCATAGATGCGCTTGTCGTTCTCGTCCTTGTTTGTTTCCTGCGCACTAGCTGCAACACTGATGGCAAAGGCGGCTGCAACTAAAAGTAACGATTTGATTTTCATAATATTTGGTTATCGTTTATATATCAAGCCTATTCAAGCGCAAATTTAGCATTTTTTTTAGAAACGATACCCAATTGTGCAGGATATTGTATTTTTTATTGCAGAAGTTGATAGCAAATACGCCAAATCCAGATGCAATCCCTTGAATGCCGCGCCGACTCCAAGCGAAAAATACGACGGAATGTTCAGGGGAGCCGGACCGCCGCCGAGCTTGCCTCCTCCGTAATGATAGCCTACGCTCAGGCCCGCATACTCCTTGTACCACCACGATGCGGACACTCCGGCCATAAGGGCCTTGCTGAACAGGTAGTCAAGTTCTCCATTCACTCTCAGGCCCATAATGCCGTAGCTCACGCCGGCCCTCAGATACGAAGGCAGAGCATAAATTGATTCAGGACCGTACTTCACCTTGGTCCCCAGATTGCACACTCCCAAACCAGCCGACAGACCGAAGGACGACTTATAGGCGGCGTAAATATCTGCGGCGAAAGCGCTTGCCTTTGCCCCGGGAGCCAGCTTGGACGTGCCGAGTTTAAGGTTTGCTCCGAGAGAGAGCCAATCTGTCACAAGACAGGAAAGTCCGAGGGCGAAATTGTTCTCTCCGGGGCGAAAAACACCGTTCACCTGCTGCGGGATGCCATTGTCATCAACAAGACTGTAGGGCTGCTGGAGCAGGAACTCGGCGTGAATGCCGAGACCTATGCGCTTGCCTATGCGGCAGAAGCCTCCAAGAGCCACATTGTGTTCCTTCCGGGACGCAGGACTCCATAAAGAATAGGACAAGGCCGCGTCCATGCGCCCTGCATAGAAAGACATCATAGCCGGGTTGCGTTCCAGAGCGAAGGCTTCGGCTTCAGAGGCGACCGTGGCACCGGCAGAGTACAAGGCAGACGCATCAGCATTCATCAGGAAAGTCGGCATAGCCTCCTGAGCGCTCGTCCGGAATGGAACGGCCGTTGAAATGCCCAGAAACAGAATTGAAATCAGATATGATTTTTTCATAATGCGCTATATCTTGGCTATGTTATACTTGCAGATTTCGCCACCACACTCCACAGTCACATTGTAAATTCCGGCAGCAGCCCCCTTCATATCCAGAGCGAAAGGCTCGAAAACACTTACTTCCTTCTCCCCTTCGAAATAAGTCTGCCCCACCGGTGCAATGACCTTGATTTTCAATCTTGTAGTCTCTTCCACCGCATTTCCTGTACGAAAATAGAGGGTGCTGCTCACGGGGTTGGGATAGACATCCACAGCCACCTTGGCATTGCGGACAAGCACGCGGAAACTCTGGCTTATGCTCGCCCCACGCACATCCGTTCCCGTCACCTTTATGGTCGAATAGCCATAGTCCATCGGG